>NZ_JBFAJO010000041.1:0-82541 GCF_040655255.1 Kitasatospora sp. NPDC050463 | reverse complement strand
ACCACACTAAACAACTACCCCACCCCTCCGATCTCCCGATCTTCCGGCCGGTTCCCCCCCGGCCCCCCCGGGGGGGGGGGGGGGGGGGCCCCCCCCCCCCCCCCCCCCCCCCGCGGCCCCGGCTGCCCGGGCTCAGCTGCCCGGGCGGACGGTGATGTCGGTGATCTCGGCGTCGCGCGGGACGTCCAGGGCGGTCAGGATCGCCTTCACCACCGACTCGGGCGTGATGAAGCGGTCGGCGTCGTACTCCTTGCCCTCCTGCTGGTGCACCTTGCGCTGCATCGCGGTGGCGGTGCGGCCGGGGTACACGGAGGTGACCCGGACGCCGTGCCCGTGCTCCTCCAGCCGCAGCGAGTCCGCGAGCGCCTTCAGACCGTGCTTGCTCGCCGCGTACGCGGACCAGTCGGCGTGGGCGTTGAGCCCGGCGCCGGAGTTCACGAAGACGACGTGGCCCTTGACCAGCCGCAGCGAGGGCAGCAGCAGGCGGGTCAGCTCGGCGGGCGCGACCAGGTTGACGTTCAGGGTGTCCTGCCAGGCCTTGACCGGCAGCTCGCCGACCTGGCCGAGCTCGACGACGCCCGCGACGTGCAGCAGCGAGTCGAGTTCGATCGGCATCGCCTGGTGGCCGAAGGCCCAGGAGAGCTTGGCCGGGGCGCCGAGGTCGCCGACCAGGGTCTGCGCCCCGGGGAAGCGCTCGCGCAGTTCGGCGGCGCGGCGGGCGTCGCGGGCCAGCAGCCAGAGGTCGTCCCCGCGTTCGGCGAGGCGCTCGGCGAGGACGGCGCCGATGCCGGAACCCGCGCCCGTGATCAGATGTGCAGCCATGCCCGCGATCCTCTCAGGCCTTGAGCTGTGCGAAGACCTCGGCCGGGGTGTCCGCGAAGCCGATCAGCTCGCCGAGTGGGCGCGGCAGGAAGCCCTCCGCGTCCATCCGCTCCAGCTGGGTGCGCAGGCCCGCGTAGAAGCCCTCGGTGTCCAGCACGATCACCGGCTTGTCGTGCAGCGCGTGCTTCTTCAGCTCCAGCACCTCGGTGACCTCGTCCAGCGTGCCGAGGCCACCGACCAGGACCACCACGGCGTCCGCGCGCATCAGTAGCTGCGCCTTGCGCTCGGCGAGGTCGGCGGTGGTGATCAGCTCGTCGGCGCCCTCGTACGCCTTGTGCCGGAGCAGCTCGACGGAGACCCCGACCAGCCGGCCGCCGGCCGCCTTCACCCCGTCGGCGAGCAGCCCCATCAGGCCGGCGTGGGAGCCGCCCCACACCAGGGTGTGCCCACCCTCGCCGAGCAGCCGGGCGAGCTCGGCGGCAGGGGCGGTGTAGCGGTCGTCGAGCGAGTACGCGGAGCAGAAGACAGTGATGTTCATAGTGCTCCCCGGTCTATCACGCTCCGGTTCCCCCGCTCACCGCCTTTACGGCCGGCGGACGCCTCGGCCCGCCCGGTGACCGGCTCCGGCCGATCACCGGGCGGGCCGGCGGTGCGCGTCAGTCGGCGCGCGTCAGTCGGTGCGCGCGGCGACCAGCATGCGGATGGTCATCGGCTCGGCGAGGACGAGCTCCAGCACCTGCTCGACATGGCGGAAGTGCGCGGTGGCGAAGTGCTCGGCGAGGGCCTGCCGGCCTGTCCATTCCTCGACGACCACCATGCGGGCGCGGTTGTTGGGGTCGCTGTAGGGCTGGTAGGCGAGGCAGCCGGGCTCCTCCAGGGACGGCTCGATCATCGCCTCCAGGGCGGTGCGGAGCCGGTCCTCCTGTCCTGGCGCGGCCAGGCACTGGGCGACGACGGTGAGGGACATGTCGGTGCGACCTCCTTGGGCGGCGGCGGCCGGCTACGGGCGGGCGGGGCCGGTGCCCGCGCCGGTGGCGGTGATGGCGGTGGCGATCTCGTCCAGATCGGCCGGCGTCAGCTCCACCGCCCCCGCCCCGATCCAGCCGTCGACCTGACCCGGCTTGCGGGCGCCGACGATGGCGCCGGTGATGCCCGGCCAGGCCAGCACCCAGGCGACGGCCGCCTCCGCGACGGTGACGCCGTGCCGCTCGGCGACGGGGCGCAGGGCGTCCGCCAGCCGGAGGTTGGCGGCCAGGCCCGTGGTGAAGTCGTGGTGGGCGGCTCGCCAGTCGCCCTGGGGCAGGTTCGCCACGCGCTCGGCGGAGAAGGTCCCGGTGAGCAGCCCGGACTGCAGCGGGGAGTAGACGATCACGCCCGTGCCGTGGGCGTGCGCCCAGGCGATCTCGGCCGAGGCGGAGCGGTTGACCGCCGAGAACGGCGGCTGGATGACATCGATGTGAGCGATCCGCTCGGCGGCCTCCAGCTGCGCGGTCGAGTGGTTGGACAGGCCGATCGCCCGCACCTTGCCCTCGGCCTTGAGATCCGCCATGACCTGCCAGTACTCCTCCAGCGGGGTGGCGTTCGGGGAGACGGCGCCGCTGCCGTCGCCCGCGTACTCCAGCGACTCGCCGGTGTCCGGCCAGTGCACCTGGTACAGGTCGATGCGCTCGACGCCCAGGCGGCGCAGCGAGTCCTCGATCTCGCGGCGGACGCCGGCCGGCTCCATGGTCCGGCGGGGCGCGGCCAGCGGGTTGTCCGGATCCCAGACCAGGCCGACCTTGGTGAACAGGTACGGGCGGTCGGCTTCGGGCAGGTCGGCGACGGCCTTGCCGACCAACTCCTCGGCGTGGCCGAGTCCGTAGACGGCGGCCGTGTCGATCCAGTTGACGCCCGAGGCGATCGCGTGCCGGATCGCGGCGATCGACTCGGCGTCGTCGGTGGCACCCCAGCCGAAGTGCCAGCCGGATCCGGCCACCGCCCAGGAGCCGAATCCGAGGCGGGTGATGTCCATCCCGGTGCCGCCGATGGCACGGGTGGGCAGGTGCGTGGTGGTCATGGCGGAGTACTCCCTGTGAGACGGGTGTCGGGCGCCGTGGGCACCCCGGGGGCCGGACCTCTCCGGCGCTCCCCACCCTGCTCGGCCGGCGCCGCCCCACCCAGTGGCAGCCGGTGCCTGGGCACGGCATGACCAGGCTGGAGCGGCGCCGGCGGGGAGCGGGGCGGGGATACTGGCCGCATGGCACTGGACAGACGCGCGGAGCTGGGTGAGTTCCTCCGGTCCCGCCGGGCCCGGCTGCGGCCCGAGGAGCTCGGACTGCCGGACTACGGCGGCCAACGGCGCGTTCCCGGCCTGCGCCGGGAGGAGCTGGCCCGGTTGGCCGGGGTGAGCGTGGACCACTACGTCCGCCTGGAACAGGGGCGCACCCTGCACTTCTCCCGGGAGGTCCTGGACGCCGTCGCCCGCGCGCTGCGCCTGGACCCGGTGGAACGCGAGCACCTGTACCGACTGGCGCGGCCGTGGCCGGACTCGGACCGGCGGGAAGGGCCCGCGCAGTCGCAGCAGGTGCGGCCGGGGCTGCGCCGGCTGCTGGACTCGGCGGCCGACGTACCGGCGTACGTCGTCGGACGGAACACCGACGTCCTGGCCTGGAACCCGCTCGCGGCCGCGCTGATCACGGACTTCGGCGCACTGGCGCCCCGGCAGCGGAACCTGGCGCGGCTGGTCTTCCTGGACGAGGGGATGCGGAGCCTGTACACCGACTGGCACGGCAAGGCCGGCGACGTGGCCGCCTACCTCCGGCTCGATGCGGCACGCCACCCGGACGACCCGCGCACCACGGCACTGCTGGACGAACTCTCTGCCGCCAGCCCGGAGTTCCGCGAGGCATGGGCAGCTCACCGGCTCCAGGACAAGACCCACGGCCGGTATCGCTACCGGCACCCTTTGGTCGGCGAACTCGACCTCGGCTTCGAGACGCTGCGGCTCCCCGACGACCCGGACCAGGCACTGGTCGCGCACACCGTGGAGGAGGGCTCACCGTCCCAGACCGCACTGCGACTGCTGGCCGCCTGGGCCCGAGAGACCCTGCCGGCGACCTGAGCCCGCCCCCGGGGCCACCTGGGCATGTCGGTCCGAGAGCACACCCAGGACGGCGACCAGACCTGCGGCGAGACGGTCCGCGGGGGCGGCCTCGCCGGGGGCCTGCGCCGGCCGGTGGGACGCCAGGCGGGCGGCGAGCCAGCCCTGGGAGGCCCAACCGGCCTCGATGGCCATGGCGGTGACCCGGCGCAGCAGGTCGTCACCCGGGACGGCGCAGGCGGAGTCCTGGAGGTCGGGCGGCAGGTGCTCGGTCATCCGCTCCCAGTGCGAGAGGCCGGGCGGAGCCGGCTGTTCACTCGCGTGCGGAGTGGTAGCTGTCACCACAACAGCAACCATCTCCTCTACCTGGTGAGGGACTTCCTGGTTCAATCCGCACGTGCGGAGCTTCGAGCCCTCACGTGCGGACATGCCCGGCTCCGCACGTGCGGACTTCCGCTCGCCGCAGTGCGGCCTCGACAACGCCGCACGTGCGGACTTCACCGACTCCGCACGTGCGGGCTTGTCGACGGCGCAGCGGAGTTCCTCCTGCTTGACGCGCTGGGAATCGGCGCGCAGGACGGCGAGGGCGGCGTCCCAGTCGGGGACGCCGCCCAGGGGCATGGTGACGGCGTAGCCGCGCACGCGGACGCCGGAGGGGCCATGGACGAGGGCCATGACTCCGGCCGCCTCGGCGGCGCGGTAGAAGCCGGGGACGGAGTCCTTGGAGACCCGGCAGGCGCGGGAGAACCAGAGGTTGGACGGCGGGCAGTGGAGGTTGGTCCCGTCCGCGTCGGCCTTCTGCGCGGCGTGCAGGAGGAAGAGGACGAAGGACGGCCCGAGGGACTTCCAGGGCCCGCCGGTCGGGACGCTCTGCATCCACTGCCCGACCCGGATCCGGAACTCGTTCGCGGGTGGGGTACCGGTGGGCCGGGCGAGGGCGAGGGCCTCGGTCGTGACGACGTGCACGTTCAGCCTTTCGTGGCCGATATGCGAGCCGGAAGGCAGCCTGACTGGCATACTGGCCGAGCTTTGGAGTGCGCGGACGCCGGAACCGCCAAGTTGTAGGCGCACGCGCAGTAATGGCCACCGCCCAACTGGGCGGTGGCCATTGCAGTTTATGCCAAACGAGCAGCGCATTTGACGGAGAGTCAGAGATTCACTGCGGTGAGTGCTCGCAGGCCCGGAGCCGAGGACTCGACCGAGGCGATGGCGTGCGCCCGCTCCACGTCGGCCGCCCCCGTACCGGGGGCTCCGCGAACGCCTCCGCGAACACCTCCTTCAACTGCGGCTCAAGACCTGCTGTTTCCTCGCCGTGAAGAAGCCGAACAGTCACTGTCACATCCACCTCCCGATCACGTGTTGATTCCACGTCCCCGCCCCGGATGCACACCCGGCCGACGATCTACTCTCCGAGCAGGAACCGGCCGTCGTGGGAGCGGATACTCGGCGCAGAGTCGTCCCGGAGCGCGTCCAGCACGCGCACGGCGTACACCTCGGCCATCCGGTCGGACACCTCAGCGGGCGTGAGCCAGTCGACTGCGGTCGACTCGGTCGAGAGCTGCTCGGTGCCGCCCTCGGGGTGGCAGCGGAGGACGAGGGCGACGATTCCACGGTTCACGTTCTTGTAGACGCCGGTCAGCCGCTCCACACCGACCTTGATCCCGGTCTCCTCGAAGACCTCGCGCCGCACCCCGTCCTCGATGGACTCCGACAGCTCCAGCACCCCGCCCGGCGGCTCCCACGTCCCGTTGTCCGCCCGACGGATCGCCAGTACCCGGCCGTCCGCACGCACGACCGCCCCCGCGACGGACACCGAATGGAGTGGCGTTGACTGGGGCTTCCCCGCGCTGTTACTCATCTGCAGGAGCATAGGAGTGCTGCTTCCCTATCGGCCTGAGTCGGTGCTCCAAGCCAGGCCGGGCCTCTGCCGACTACGAGCCGGGCCGCACGGAGTACGAGGTGTACCAGTCCGGCCCCCGCCGGCTCTGGGACGAGGTGGCCGCCACGTACCGGTGGTGGGTCGACCAGGGCCGCCCCGGGTACGAGCGGTTCGGCCTGACAGTCACCCCGGACGGGCAGCGCATCTGGCTGGACTCCCCGGACCGCCCCGTTCCGCAGCACGCGTGACACACACGGGGGCCCGGCCGTCCGCCGCGGACGGCCGGGCCCCGGAAAACGGAGACTACGCGCGGACCGCCCGGCGCTCGGTGGTCGCGATGGTGGCGGAGCCGACCACACGGTTGCGTTTGCTTCGTTTGCTGCGGATACTTCAGTTAGGCGACTCGAATGGGAAGGGAACCTCATGGCCACCACCGCACAGGGCCGCAAGCTGGAACCTGGCGTCATCAAGGCCCAGGACGCCGAACGCGCACTACGCCGCATCAACGAGTACCTCGCCCTCACCGAGGGCAGCAACGAAGACATCCAAGTACACCTGGAGATCGGCGCCCAGGATGAGGCACTGGTCCTGCCCCGGCCGGCAGCCGAGCTGATCGCTGCCATGCTTGCCGCACTCGCGAGCGGCAAGGGCGTGCAGATCATGCCCTTGGACACGGAGCTCACCAGCCAGCAGGCGGCTGACATCCTTAATGTGTCCCGGCCCTACCTCATCGGGCTGCTGGACGAAGGAAAGATCCAGTACCGCCGTGTCGGTAGACACCGGCGCATCCGCGTCGAGGACCTCATGCGTTTCAAGCGCGAGGACGACCAGCGTCGACACGACGCGGCCAATGAACTGGCGCAGCTCGGACAGGATTTGGGGCTGGACTGACCGATGGCCTTCGTCGTCGTATATGACTCGTGCGTGCTGTACCCGAACGTGGTCCGTGACCTGCTCATTCGAGTGGCGCAAGCAGGCATGGTGCAGGCCAAGTGGTCCGACAGATCCTGGACGAGATGAGCCGCGCCCTGCGCGAGCAAAGGGGGACCGACCCCGACAGGCTGCAGCGCTTACGGCGGCTCATGAACGACTCGATTCGTGACGTGTGCGTCACGGGCTACGAACCTCTCATCGAGGCGCTCAAGCTCCCCGACCCGGACGACCGACATGTGCTTGCAGCGGCGATCAAGAGCAAGGCGCAGATGATCGTCACCGACAACCGTAAGGACTTCCCGCCTGCCCCGCTCGCTGAGTGGGACATCGAGGCGAAGAGTGCCGATTCGTTCTTCCTTGACCTGCTCGGTCTGGACGACCGGATCGTCTACGCCTGCGTGCAGCAGATCGCGGAGTCGCGCCGCAACCCTCCGGAATCGGTCGACGGCATCCTGGAGCACATGGAGCGATCCGGCTTACGCCGGACTGTCGCCGCCCTGCGCATGGGGCCGGGCTCGGTCTCCCACATGACCGCCGAGGCGGACGAACAGCTCGGAACCGTCGAATGAGGACGGACGGTCCGGGCGATCCGGACTACGCGCGGACCGCCCGGCGCTCGGTGGTCGCGATGGTGGCGGAGCCGACCACGCGGGTGCCGTCGTACAGGACCACGGCCTGGCCGGGGGCGATGCCGCGCACCGCCGAGTCCAGCCGGACGTGGAGCTCGCCGTCGACGACGGAGGCGGTGACCGGGACCTCCTCGCCGTGGGCGCGGAGCTGGGCGGTGTAGCGGCCGTCGGCGGCGGGGGAACCGCCGCACCAGCGCGGGCGGATCGCGGTCAGGGCCGTCACGTCCAGGCCCTCGACGGGGCCGACGGTGACGGTGTTGTTCACCGGGGAGATGTCGAGGACGTAGCGCGGCTTGCCGTCGGCGGCCGGGCGGCCGATCCGCAGGCCCTTG
The DNA here is from genome assembly GCF_040655255.1 of Kitasatospora sp. NPDC050463. Classification (NCBI taxonomy): domain Bacteria; kingdom Bacillati; phylum Actinomycetota; class Actinomycetes; order Kitasatosporales; family Streptomycetaceae; genus Kitasatospora; species Kitasatospora sp. NPDC050463. Next base: position 74,867 of record NZ_JBFAJO010000041.1, on the reverse strand, counting down.
CGCTGGCCGATGGTGAAGCCGTAGGCGCCGTCGTGCTCGCCGAGCTTGGTGCCGTCCGCGTCGACGATGTCGCCGGTGGCGGTGCCGAGGTGCTTGGCCAGGAAGCCCTGGGTGTCGCCGTCCGCGATGAAGCAGATGTCGTGGCTGTCGGGCTTCTTGGCGACGGCCAGGCCGCGGCGCTCGGCCTCCTCGCGGATGACGTCCTTGGTGGTGTCACCCAGCGGGAAGAGCGAGTGGGCGAGCTGGTCGGCGTCGAGCACGCCGAGCACGTAGGACTGGTCCTTGGCGGCGTCGACGGCGCGGTGCAGCTGGCGCTCACCGGAGGGCAGGTCGACGGTCCGGGCGTAGTGGCCGGTGCAGACGGCGTCGAAGCCGAGCGCGATCGCCTTGTCCAGCAGCGCGGCGAACTTGATCTTCTCGTTGCAGCGCAGGCAGGGGTTGGGGGTGCGGCCGGCCGCGTACTCGGCGACGAAGTCGTCGATGACGTCCTCGCGGAACCGCTCGGCGAGGTCCCAGACGTAGAACGGGATGCCGATCACGTCGGCCGCCCGGCGGGCGTCGCGGGAGTCCTCGATGGTGCAGCAGCCGCGGGCGCCGGTGCGGAAGGACTGCGGGTTGGCGGAGAGCGCCAGGTGCACGCCCGTCACCTCGTGGCCCGCTTCGGCGGCACGGGCGGCGGCGACGGCGGAGTCCACCCCGCCGGACATCGCCGCGAGCACACGCAGGCGGCCAGTGGACGGGGCGGTCGGGGCACCGGGGAAGTCAGTCATGATGCCAACAAGGGTACGTGGTCACGGCTGACTCACGACCGGATTGTTCAGCGCCTCGCGGCCGCCGCCAGCCCCGCGTTGCGGGCGCGCTGGACCACCGGTGCGATGGCGTCGGCGAGCGCGGTGACGTCCTCCCTGGTGGAGGTGTGGCCGAGCGAGAACCGCAGCGAGGCGCGGGCCAGCAGCGGGTCGACGCCCATCGCCAGCAGGACGTGGCTGGGCTGCGGCACCCCCGCCGAGCAGGCCGAGCCGGTCGAGCACTCGATGCCCTGGGCGTCGAGGAGCATCAGCAGCGCGTCGCCCTCGCAGCCGGGGAAGGAGAAGTGCGCGTTGGCGGGCAGCCGCCCCTGCGCGGTCGGGTCGCCGTTGAGCACCGCGTCCGGGACGGCGGCCAGCACCGAGGCGACCAGTTCGTCGCGCAGCGCGCCGAGCACGGCGGCGTGCTCGTCCCGCCGCTCGACCGCGAGCGCGGCGGCGGCCGCGAAGCCCGCGGTGGCCGGTGCGTCCAGCGTGCCGGAGCGGACGTCGCGCTCCTGGCCGCCGCCGTGCAGCAGCGGGACGGGCGTGGCGCCGCGCGACAGCAGCAGGGCGCCGATGCCGTACGGGCCGCCGACCTTGTGGCCGGTGACGGTGAGTGCGGTGAGCCCGGACTCCGCGAAGGAGACCGGTACCTGACCGAGCGCCTGGACCGCGTCGGCGTGCATCGGGATGCCGAACTCGGCCGCCACTGCGGCGAGTTCGGTGACCGGCTGGACGGTGCCGACCTCGTTGTTGGCCCACATCACGGTGACCAGCGCGACCGAGGCGGGGTCACGTTCGATCGCCTCGCGCAGCGCCGCCGGGTGGACCCGGCCGTAGCCGTCCACCGGCAGGTACTCGACCTGGGCACCCTCGTGCTCGGAGAGCCAGTGCACCGCGTCCAGCACCGCGTGGTGCTCGACCGGGCTGCACAGCACCCTCGTCCGGGCCGGGTCGGCCCCCCGCCGGGCCCAGTACAGGCCCTTGACGGCCAGGTTGTCGGACTCGGTGCCGCCGCCGGTGAGGACGATCTCGCTGGGGCGGGCGCCCAGCGACTCGGCCAGCGACTCGCGGGACTCCTCGACCACGCGGCGGGCCCGGCGGCCGGACGCGTGCAGGGAGGAGGCGTTGCCGACGACCCCCAGGTGCGCGGTCATCGCGGCGATCGCCTCGGGCAGCATCGGCGTGGTCGCCGCATGGTCCAGGTATGGCATAACCATCCGATTGTAGTGGGCCCCCGCACCCGGCTCGGGCCACCGGTGCAATCCGGCCACCCCGGCCGCCGGACCCGGGAGCCCCGGCCGCCGGACGCCCGCGTCCGGGGCCGGTTTGGTCGGCCGCCGGGGCGAGCGGTTAGCCTGGCGGCCGACCACGAACGAGGCCGAACGGGACAGGACTGGGGGCGCGATGTCGCAGTCGGTCGACCGCGCCCTGACCCTCCTCGGCTCCCTCGGCGACGGCCCGGTCACCCTCGACCAGGCCGCGACCAGCATCGGCGTGCACAAGTCCACCGCGCTGCGCCTGCTGCGCACGCTGGAGGAGCACGGCTTCGTCCACCGCCAGTCGGACCGGCGCTACCGGCTCGGCGGCCGTGTCCTCTCGCTCGCCCACCGGGCGCTGGAGGAGATCGACGTCCGCCGGATCGCCGCGCCCTATCTGGCCGCCCTCAACCGGCGCTGCGGGCTGACCGTCCAGCTGGCCGTGCTCCAGGACGGCGAGGTCCTCTACCTGGACGAGCTGGCCGGCCGCTGGCCGGGGAACGGTTCCGCCCGGCCGAGCCGGATCGGGCGGCGCGCCCCGGCGGCCGGCACGGCGATCGGCCGGGTGCTGCTGGCCGGCCTGCCCGAGGACGGCGTCGGCGAGGAGGAGCTGTCCGCGGAGCTGGCCGCCGTCCGGCGCCAGGGCTGGGCGGCCGAGTCGGCCGAGCACCGGGAGGCGGTGGCCTGCGTGGCCGCCCCGGTGGCCGGCAGCGCCGGGCGGCCGATCGCGGCCTGCGCGGTCAGTGCACCGATCGACCGGGTGTCGCCGGTCGAGCTGGTCCGGCTGCTGCCCGAGCTGCTCTGCACCGCCGAGGCGATCTCGCTGGCGTACGGGGGCTCGCCTACTCCTCGCTGGTGCGAGAACCGTTGCGGTGCCAGGCCCGCGGTGCGCGCCAGCCGTACTTGAGGGCGAGCACCCGCAGCACGAAGGCGGTCAGCGCGGCCGCCGTCCCGGTGAGCGCGGTCAGCCGGTCGAGGCCGATCAGCACCACCACCAGCGCGGAGCCGACCAGGGCCGGGACGGCGTAGATCTCCCGGTCCCAGCGCAGCAGCGAGGGGATCTCTCCGGCGAGCACGTCGCGCATCACGCCGCCGCCGGCCGCCGTCACCATGCCGAGCGCCATCGCGGCCACCGCGCCGAGGCCGTAGTCGTGCGCCTTGGCCGTCCCGGTGACGCAGAACAGCCCGAGGCCGAGCGCGTCCAGGGTCTGCACCGCACGGTTGATCCGCTCGACCTCGGGGTGCAGGAAGAACACCACCAGACCGGCCACCAGCGGCGTGCTGAAGTACCCGAGGTTGGAGAAGGCCGCCACCGGGGTGGCTCCGATGACGAGGTCCCGCATGACCCCGCCGCCCAGCGCGGTCACCTCCGCCAGCACACAGATTCCGAAGATGTCCATGTTCTTGCGCACGGCCAGCAGCCCTCCGGAGAGGGCGAAGACGAAGATGCCGACCAGGTCCAGGCTCTGCTGCACGTGGGAGGGGAAGATCTGCGATGTCACCGGACAACTATGGACCCACCGGGCACCGCGCTCCGCCGGACGTCACGCGCACGACACCGCCGTCACGATCGGCGACGCCCGGCCGTGCGCGCGACGCCCGGCGAAGCACTCCCGCCACGCGAAGGGGCGCGGCAGCCGCCCGAAGGCAGCGGCCGCGCCCCTCGCGACAGCGGTCCGTCACGCCGTGGCGAGCGCCTTCTCGCCGCGGCCGCCGCTCTCCGGGGCGTTCTCCGGGAAGTGGCACGCCACCTGGTGGCCGGACTTCAGCGCGACGAGCGGCGGCTCCTGGCTCGCGCAGACGTCCTGGGCCTTCCAGCAGCGGGTGCGGAACCGGCAGCCGGACGGCGGGTTGATCGGGGAGGGCACGTCTCCCTTGAGCAGGATCCGCTCACGCCCGCCCTGCTGCCGGCGGCGCGGGTCGGGAACCGGCACGGCGGACATCAGCGCGGTGGTGTACGGGTGCATCGGGGCGGCGTAGAGCGAGTCCCGGTCGGCGATCTCGACGACCTTGCCGAGGTACATCACCGCGACCCGGTCCGAGACGTGCCGGACCACCGAGAGGTCGTGCGCGATGATCAGGTAGGTCAGGCCGAGCTCGCGCTGGAGGTCGTCCAGCAGGTTGACCACCTGGGCCTGGATGGAGACGTCGAGCGCGGAGACCGGCTCGTCGGCGACGACCATCTTGGGCCGCAGCGCGAGGGCCCGGGCGATGCCGATGCGCTGGCGCTGGCCGCCGGAGAACTCGTGCGGGTAGCGGTTGTAGTGCTCGGGGCTGAGCCCGCACAGCTCCAGCAGTTCCTGGACGGCCTTCTTGACGCCGCCCTCGGTCTGCACCTTCTGGAGCCGGAACGGCGCGCCGACGATGGTGCCGACGGTGTGCCGGGGGTTCAGCGAGGAGTACGGGTCCTGAAAGATCATCTGGATGTCGCGGCGGAGCGGCCGCATCGCACCCGTACTCAGGTGGGTGATGTCGGTGCCCTCGAACTCGATCTTCCCGGCGGTGGGTTCGTCGAGGCGGGTGACCAGTCGGCCCATCGTCGACTTGCCGCAGCCGGACTCACCGACGACGCCCAGGGTCTCCCCCGCGTTGACCGTGAAGTCGATGCCGTCGACGGCCCGCACCGCCCCGGTGTTTCGGCGCAGCAGGCCGCCCTTGATCGGGAAGTGCCGGGTCAGGCCGGTCACCCGGAGCAGCGGCTCGCGGTCGGGGGCGGGCGCGGGAGCGGGCACCTTCTTCATGGGCTCGGGGGCCGCCGCCTGAGTGTCCGTCATCGGTTCTCTCCAGAATGGTGGTACGAAACCGGGCTCACAGCCGGGGCGCGATCTCTTCGGTGAAGATGCGGTGCCGGTCGGCGGCGGCGAGGTGGCAGGCCGCGTGGTGCCCGGGCGCCGCCTCGACCAGGACGGGGGTCTCGTCGACCGAGCGCCCGCCGGTCAGCTCCGCGTACGGGCAGCGCGGGTGGAAGGCGCAGCCGGACGGCACGTTGATCAGGCTGGGCGGGGTGCCCTTCACCGGGACGAGCCGCTCCTGGAGCTCGCGGTCGAGACGCGGCATCGAGCCCAGCAGACCCCAGGTGTAGGGGTGTTGGGGCGCGTCGAAGAGGGTGTCGGCGGGGCCGCGCTCGACGCACTTGCCGCCGTACATGACCAGGATGTCGTCGGCGAGTTCGGCGACCACCCCGAGGTCGTGGGTGATGACGATGACGGCCGAGCCGAACTCCTGCTGGAGGTCGCGGATGAGGTCCAGGATCTGCGCCTGGACGGTGACGTCCAGCGCGGTGGTGGGCTCGTCGGCGATCAGCAGCGAGGGGTCGTTGACCAGGGCCATCGCGATCATCGCGCGCTGGCGCATGCCGCCCGAGAACTGGTGCGGGTAGTCGTCCACCCGGCGGTCGGGCTGCGGGATGCCGACCCGGTCGAGCATCTCGACCGCACGGGCGCGGGCCTGCTTCTTGGTGGCCTGCGGGTGGTGCACCCGGTAGGCCTCGATGATCTGCGCCCCGACGCTGTAGTAGGGGTGCATCGCGGTGAGCGGGTCCTGGAAGATCATCGCCATCTGGCGGCCGCGCAGCTGGCGGACCCGCTCGGGGCCGGCCGCGACCAGCTCCTCGCCGTCCAGGTGGATCTCGCCGCTGATCCGGGCCCGCTTGGAGCGGTGCAGGCCCATGATGCCGAGCGAGGTGACGGACTTCCCGGAGCCGGACTCGCCGACGATCCCGAGGGTCTTCCCCTTGTGCAGGTCGAAGCTGACCCCGTCGACCGAGCGGACCAGGCCGTCGTCGGTGTCGAAGTGGATCCGCAGGTCCCGCACCGAGAGGAACGGGTCCCCGGTCGGGGGGGCCACCGCCGCCGGGGTCTTCTGGAGCTCGGTCACGACAGCCTCACTCGGGGGTCGACAGCGGCGTACAGGAGGTCAACCACGAGGTTGCAGAGGACGATGAAGAACGCGGCGAGCAGCGTGACGCCGAGGATCTTCGGCAGGTCGTTGTCGGCGATCGCCGAGACCGCGAAGGCGCCGACGCCCTGGAGCGAGAAGACCTGTTCGGTGATCAGCGCGCCACCGAGCAGCAGGCCGAGGTCCATGCCGAAGATGGTGACGACCGGGGTGAGCGCGGAGCGCAGCCCGTGCTTCACGACCACCTTGCGCTCGACCAGGCCCTTGGCCCGGGCGGTGCGGATGTAGTCCTCGCTCATCGTCTCCAGCATGCCGGCGCGGGTGAGCCGGGCGTAGAGCGCGGAGTAGAGGAAGGCCAGCGAGATCCACGGGAGGATCAGGTTGCGGGCCCACATCAGCGGGTCGGCGGTGAAGTCGACGTACTGGAGGTTGTCCAGGATCGGCCACTCGTAGCTGAAGAGCGTGAGCAGCAGCGCACCGGTGAAGAAGACCGGCAGCGAGACGCCGGCCAGGGCGATGCCCATCGAGAGCCGGTCGAAGATCGACTTCGGCTTGAGCGCGGAGATGACACCGGTGGTGACGCCGGAGACCAGCCAGAGCACGGCGGCACCGATGGCCAGCGAGAGCGTGATCGGGATGCGCTTGGTCAGCTCGGGCCAGACCTCAAGGTGGTTCTTGAAGGAGTAGCCGAAGCAGGGCACGTGGCAGGTGGCCGCGTCCGGGCCGAACTTGTACTCGGCCCCGGAGACCAGCGCCTTCAGGAAGCGTCCGTACTGGACGTAGATCGGCTGGTCGAACCCGAGGTTCTTCTTGACCGCCGCGACCGCCTCGGGGGACGGGTTCTTCCCGATGTACTGGGTGGCCAGCTGGTCGGTCGTCTCGCCGGCCATGCGCGGCAGCAGGAAGAAGATCGCGAAGGTGACCGCGCTGACCACCAGCAGCAGCACCACGGCCGCGAGCGTCCTGCGGAGGATGTAGGCAAACACAGTTGGGCGGCTCCGGCGGCCCGCCGCCGTCCGGGATCTTCCGGACGGCGGCGGGCGCCGCTGCCTTCACCTGCCTTCAGGGATACGGAGCCAGGCTCTTACTTGGTCGTACCGATGTTCAGGTAGTCGTACTCACCCGAGAAGGCCGAGGTGGAGACGACGTTGGTGGCGGTGTCCGAGCGGTACAGGAACACCTTGAAGTAGGTCAGCGGGACGTAGACCGCCTGCTCCATGACCTTCTTGTCGATCTCCGCGTAGATCTTCTCGCGGGCCGCCTGGTCGGTGTTGACCGCGGCGTCGTCGATCAGCTTGTTGATCGCCGGGTCGTTCAGCGAGGCCAGGTTGCTGTTACCGGCCTCCTTGATGGCGCGGCCGTCGACGATCTGCTGCAGGAAGCCGTAGCCGGTCGGCCAGTCGGCGCCCCACTGCATCATCATCAGGCCGATGTTCTTCTCCTTGTTCTTCGCCGGCACGCCGACGTTGTCGGAGAGGTACTTGCCCTGCGGGAACTGCTGGATCTCGGCGATGATGCCGACCTTCTTCAGCGCGGCCTGGATCGAGGTCGCGGCGGCGATCTCGGTGGCGCGCTCGGTCCGGGCACTCAGGACGGTCGAGAAGCCGCCCTCCTTGCCGCAGGCCTTGAGGGCTTCCTTGGCCTTGGCCTCGTCGCCCTTGTTGTCCTTGGTCTCGTACAGGTTGGTGTCCTGGTGACCCGCGATGTCGGCCGGGAGCACGGTGTTGGCGATCTGGCCGCGGATCGGGCCACCCATCGCGGTCTGCACCGAGACCTTGTCGATCGCGTACTGGACGGCCTTGCGGCACTCGACGTTGTCGAACGGCGCGACGTGGGTGTCGATCGCGGTGTAGACCAGGCGGCCGCCGTACGCGTTGTCGGTCTTGGCCTTGAGCTTCGGGTTCTGCAGGATCTGCGCCTGGGTCTGCGGGTCGACACCGCCGCCGACGAGGTCCACCTGGGCGTTGCCGGCCAGCAGGTCCTTGTCGATGGTCGACTGCTCGATGTTCATCTTGAGCAGGATCTTGTCCGCGAGCTGCTTGCGGATCGGGTCGCTGGCCTTGTCCCAGTTGGTGTTCGGCACCAGCGTCAGCTGCTTGCCGTCCTCGTAGGACTCGAACTTGTAGGCGCCCGAGGCCATCGGGTGCTTGACGTAGTCGGCGCCCTTGTCCTTGTCCTTGGGGACCGGCACGGTCTGCGGGGCGGAGACCATGTAGTCGAAGTCCGCGAAGGCGTGCTTCAGGTGGAAGACGACGGTCAGGTCGTCCGGCGTCTCGATGGACTTCAGGTCGCCGGTGGTGTCCTTGTACGGGCCCTCGTACGGGGTCGGGTTGTCGACCAGCAGGTCCTTGAAGTACGTCGGGCCGTTGGAGAACACGTCCGGCGCCCAGTTGGAGCGCTCCACCGCGTACTTCACGTCCTTGGACGTGATCGGGCTGCCGTCCTCGTACTTGAGGCCCGCACGCAGCTTGTACGTCCAGGTCAGGCCGTCCGCGCTGGGCTGGCCCAGGGACTCGGCGAGGTCCGGGACCAGCTTGTTGCCCTCCTCACCGGGGCCCGGCGCGAAGGTGGTCAGCGGACGCCCGTACAGGCGCGAGAAGTTGTAGAGGTACGCGTAGTACGTGTTGCCCGGGTCCAGCGAGTCCGGCGTGCCCTTCATCTCGTAGGTGACCGTCCCGCCCTTCTTGTCCGAGGCGTTGACGATGCCCTTGGTGGCCGCGTCGGCGCCACCGCCGGACGCGGCGGAGGAGGACGAGCTGTCCCCGCTCTTGGAACCGGAGGAACACCCGGTGACGACCAGGACCGCGGCAGCGGCCGCTGCGGTCAGCGCGACGGTACGGGACCTACGCATGGTGAGATCAACCCCTTGAGGAAGTGATGGCGGATCGGAGGGTCCTGACGGAATGTCAGTTGCTCTTGGGATCGAGGGCGTCACGCAGCCCGTCGCCGAGCAGGTTGAAGGCGAGCACCGTGAGGAAGATCGCCATACCGGGGACCACCATGTACTGGGGGTCCACCTGGTAGTACTTGATCGCGTCGTTGAGCATCCCGCCCCAGGACGCCTGCGGGGCCTGGATGCCGACGCCGAGGAAGCTGAGGCCCGCCTCGAAGAGGATGTTGGTCGGGATCAGCAGGGTCGAGTAGACCAGGATCGGACCGACCAGGTTGGGCAGCAGCTCCTTGAACAGGATGAACGGCCCTCGGGCGCCCAGGCTGCGGGCGGCGTAGACGAACTCGCGCTCGCGCAGCGAGAGGGTCTGGCCGCGCACGATCCGGCCCATGTAGGGCCAGTTGAAGAAGCCGATCACGAAGATCAGCACGCCGATGTGCAGCGGGAGGCCGTGCAGGCCGAACGCGCCGCCCTGGAGCGAGGCGGAGATCGCGATGGCGAAGAGCAGCAGCGGGAAGGCCAGGAAGACGTCCATCACCCGGCTGATCAGGGCATCCACCCAGCCGCCGTAGTAGCCGGCCATCACGCCGAGCACGGTGCCGAGGGTGTTGGAGAGCAGGGTCGCCCCGAAAGCGACGAGCAGCGAGACCCAGGAGCCCTCGATGACGCGGGAGAGCAGGTCACGGCCCTGCAGCGGGTCCACGCCGAGCGGGTGGTCGGCACTCATGCCGCCCCAGTCCCCGAACGGCAGGCCGCCGAGGTTGGCGTCCAGGAGGTCCTGGTTGAGCGCGTCGGGATCCAGGCCGAACACCGACTCGATCGGCTTGGCCAGCACGGCGAGCAGGATGAGCAGGATCACCACGACGCCGCCGGCGACGGCGGCCTTGTCCCGCTTGAAGCGGGTCCAGGCGATCTGGCCGAGCGAGCGGCCCTCGATCTTCTTGGCCGGGCTCGCGGTGGCGGCTGCCTCCGGCGTGTTCCCGGCGGTCTTGATGGGTGCGGTCATGGTCAGTTCGGTCCCCTCGCCGACGGTGGCCGGCCCACGGGTGCCGGTCGCCGGTTCGGCGGTACGGCTGGTGCGGACGTGCGGAAGTACGGGTGCGAGTGTTCAGCGGTGCGACGTGCTCGGGTACTGCGGCCGCGCGGGATGGGCATCACGAGGCTCAAGCGGTCCGCCTGCGCGTTCACCTTCGTGGGGCTCCAAGTACGCGCGGTGCGTTGCGCAGAACTCTCTGCCATCCGAACTGGCTTACGCCAGCCCTGACCACCGACAGATGCCCAACTGTGATCTGTTGGCATGCACCCCCTGACCCGCGGCATATCCGTCTTCACACAGCCGTTACACGCATGTCAAGAGGCTGCACCGAACCGACCGGAGATCCGTCCGGAAACACCGGGACCGACCTGACTGGTCGTCAGGTCGGTCCTGGTGAGGGCTTTGGGCGCATGTACCCGAACTACCCGCCAATGCGCCACGAACACCCGAAGTGCCGGTAGTCGCGGCAGGCGTCCGAACTGCCCGTGGTTGTGACACGAACATCCGAACTGCCGCGATCGTGACACCGGCACCCGAACTGCCCGGAATCGCGGCGCACACCCGGAGTGCGCTGCCGCGGCCGCGTCAGCGCCCGGGGTAGCCCGGCCACGGCTGCTGCGGCGGCGGCTGCTGACCCGGCCACCCCGGACCGGGCGGCTGGGTCCCGTAGCCGTACGCCGGCCCCGTCTGGGAGGCGTAGGGCGGCGGGGGCACCGGCGGGTAGGGCGCCGCCTGCGAACGGCCGTGACCGCCCGCCTCGCGGTCGTAGAACGGCCGCGCGTTGGCCCGCATCCAGAGCGCCACCGGGTCGTACTCGTCCCCCATGGCCACCGTGGAGACGGCCAACCCCTCCGGGGCGACCGCGATCGCGCGCTGCATCAGCGCCCGGACGGCCTCCACCGTGGGCGGGGAGCTCTCGTACAGCTCAAGGCCGATCGCCAGGTACGGCTCGCCCACGGAGGGCTGTACCCAGGCCCGGCGCAGTGCCTTGACCGCCCGCACCTCGACCGCCTGCCGCTCCAGCAGCGCGAAGAACTGCTGGGCCGGCAGCTGCGGTTCACTCAGCTTCAGCGGACCGGCCGGCAGCCGGTCCAGCCCGGCCGCGATCCGCCGCAGGTCCGCCCAGGGCACCCCGACGCCGCCGCCGGGGGCGTGCGGATTCAGCCAGAGGCCCCAGCGGGTGCGATAGAGCGAGGCGGCGATCTCGCGCCCCGAGATCACCTCGTGCGCCCGCGCCCAGCCGGACGCCGCCAGCTGCTCGGGCGAGGTGACGGCCGGCGCGTAGCCGTGGCCGCTGATCTCCATGTTCCCGTACTGGGCGTCCGCACTGCCCGGCGTACCGTGCCAGAGCAGCATCCAGACCTGCCCCGCGGCCAGGGCGTGCAGAAGCGCCTCGTACGCCTCCCAGCGTTCCGGCGCGACCTCGCGCAGGGCGTGCTCCAGCGCTCTCGGATCCGCGCCGGGGCGCCCGGCGGGTGCCTGGCCCCAGGGCCCCGGTGCACCGCCCGCTACCGCTCCCGCACTCATGCGCCCACCTCGCTGCGCCTCTTCTTCTCTCACCTGCCGCCGGCCCGGCGGTCATCTGCAGGCACCCTATGGGGCGCCACCGGCCACCGCCACGCCGACGTGCCCGCCTGGGCCCTCCGACCCGGTGCCGGGCGAGGAGGAACGCGTCACATCCGTGTGTAGAACGGCTGGACCCGGTTGAGCAACCACTCGACCACGGGATCGTCCGCGAGGTCGAGCAGTACGAGGTGGACGCCGCCGGGCAGCGGCGCGGTTCCCAGCGCGCGGCCCAGTGCCTCGTTCACCGCGGCCGGCTCGGCCGGGCCCACCGGGTCGAGCTGGACGCCGACGAACATCACCGTCGGCTCGCCCTCGACGCTGGCCAGCGCCCGCCTGGCGGTCAGTACGCCGGGCAGGGCCGACAGTTCGTACCGGCAGGCGGCCAGGAAGGCCTCCGGGTCCTCGCCCGGCACCGGTTCGCGCAGCGCCACCCGGCCGCCGGTCGGCGCCTGCGGGGCGTCCCAGCGGTCCTCGCGCGGGCCGCGCCGCAGCTCGGCGACGCCCTGCGGCGGCACCGGGATGCCCACCGGCGCGTCCGGGTTCACCGCGATGCCCACGCCCAGCGGCAGCCCGCGGGCGAACTCCCAGACCGGCGCGATCGCGAACGCCGTGCCGGGCACCTGCTGCAGGAACACCTCCTGCGAGGAGAAGACCGGAACGTAGGGGTCCCCGGCCAGCTCGATGGTCGGCAGGTCCAGCGCCTGGCCCTGCGGGTCGCCCCCGGCCGGCAGCGGGATCCACACCTGGCTGCGGGCCAGCACCTCGAACACCCGGGGGGTCGCGCCCGGATCGCCGAGCGCGGCGGTGAGCACCTGCTCCAGCTCGTTCGCCGGCCATCCGCCGCCCGGCGGCGCCTCCTCCGGGCCGCTCCACCCCTGCTGCTGCTCCACCGGGTACCCCATCCGCCGCTGTACCGTCCTCTGCTCGCCGACGCCGAGCAGCCTAGCGGGCCCGCCCCCGGGGCCGCGGGCCGCGCCGCTGCCGGGCGGCCGGGACGGACGGGGGACGACGGCCGGGGTCCCCGCCCGGGGCCCCTCTCCCGTCTTCCGCCGGGACGTGCCATGATGTCCGCGTCTCCGCGTATTCCCGCCGAGGCCCCTAACTCCATACCGGCCGCTCGAACCCGTGCGGGAGAGTCCGGAGTGCCCCGAGAGGTGGTACAGCCGGCGCCGAAGGAGCAAGTCCTCCCCGGAATCTCTCAGGCCCCCCTACCGCACGGGCTAGGCACATCTGGAAAGCGGCGCACGGCCCTGTCGCGCGCCCACCCACGGTGCAAGCCGCCATGCTGTCCTGTTAGCTGTAAAGCGCTGCGGGCCGTGTGCGGTGAAGCTCTCAGGTACGACGACAGATGGGGAGACCCAGCCGCCGCATGCCCGCGCGCAGGCTCGGTCCCCGAGCGGGACCGGTCCGGCGTGCGCACACCTGAGTGCCCAGACCGAGGAGTTCCAGGCCATGTCGTCCCTCCGCCTCACCGCGCTCGACGCGCTGCACCGCGCCCTCGGCGCGACCATGACCGACTTCGCCGGCTGGGACATGCCGCTGCGCTACGGCAGCGAGCGCGAGGAGCACCTCGCCGTCCGCACCAAGGCGGGTCTCTTCGACCTCTCCCACATGGGCGAGATCACCGTGACCGGCCCGCAGGCCGGCGAGATGCTGGACCACGCGCTGGTCGGCTTCGTCTCCGCGCTCGGCGAGCTGCGTGCCCGCTACACCATGATCTGCGCCGAGGACGGCGGCATCCTGGACGACCTGATCGTCTACCGCCTGCGCGAGGACGCCTTCCTGGTCGTCGCCAACGCCTCCAACGCCCAGCTGGTGCTGGACGAGCTGATCGCCCGCGCCAAGGGCTACAACGCCGTCGTGACCGACGACCGCGACACCTACTCGCTGATCGCCGTCCAGGGCCCGGAGTCCACCGCGATCCTGGCCGACACCACCGAGGCGGACCTGCCCGGCCTGAAGTACTACGCGATCCTCCCGGCCCAGGTGGCCGGCCGCGACGTGCTGCTCGCCCGCACCGGTTACACCGGCGAGGACGGCTTCGAGATCTTCTGCAACCCGGGCGACGCCGCGCACGTCTGGACGGCGCTGACCGAGGCCGGCACCGGGCGCGGGCTCGTGCCCTGCGGCCTCTCCTGCCGCGACACGCTGCGCCTGGAGGCCGGCATGCCGCTCTACGGGCACGAGCTGTCCACCGAGCTGACGCCGTTCGACGCCGGTCTCGGCCGGGTGGTCCGCTTCGACAAGACCACCAACGAGGGCGCGTTCATCGGCCGCAGGGCCCTGGAGCAGGCCGCCGCCGCGGCCGAGGCCAACCCGCCGCGGGTGCTGGTCGGCCTGGTCTCCGAGGGCAAGCGCGTCCCGCGCGCCGAGTACACCGTGGTGACCACCGACGGCGAGCCGATCGGCCGGATCACCTCCGGCGCGCCCTCTCCCACCCTGGGCAAGCCGATCGCCATCGCCTACGTGGACGCGGCGCACGCCGCCCCGGGCACCACCGTCGCGGTGGACGTGCGCGGCAAGCACGAGCCGGTGCAGGTCGTGGCGCTGCCGTTCTACAAGCGCGCCCGCTGAGGCCCCGCTCTTCCCGAAGATCCACGTCGAAGCCGTCCGTCCGGCGGCCCGCTTCGTCGTACCCGCTTCCCATCCTGGAGAATGACGTCATGAGCAACCCCCAGCACCTGCAGTACACCAAGGAGCACGAGTGGCTGACCGCCGCCGAGGACGGTGTCTCCACGATCGGGATCACCGCCCACGCGGCCGACGCCCTCGGTGACATCGTCTACGTGCAGCTTCCCGCCGTGGGCGACACCGTGACCGCGGGTGAGACCTGTGGTGAGCTCGAGTCCACCAAGTCGGTCAGCGACCTGTACTCGCCGGTCACCGGTGAGGTCACCGAGGTCAACCAGGACGTCCTGGACGACAACTCGCTGGTCAACAGCGCCCCCTTCGAGGGCGGCTGGCTGTTCAAGGTGCGCGTCGAGGCCACCGATGAGCTGCTGAGCGCCGCCGACTACGACGCCCTCACCAACCCGGCCTGAGTCAGCCGTTCGGGGTGGCCGCAGCGCGGCGGCCACCCCGGCCACCGGGCCTCCTCCGCCCTCCCGTCGCCCACCGCCACCCTTTCCGAGGGCGCGCCACGCGCGGCACCTCCTTCTCTCCTCCCGGGAAGACCACACCATGACGGTTCTCAACCAGTCCCTGCACTCGCTCGACCCGGAGATCGCCGCCGCGGTCGACGCCGAGCTGCACCGCCAGCAGACCACCCTGGAAATGATCGCCTCCGAGAACTTCGCCCCGGTGGCGGTCATGGAGGCCCAGGGTTCGGTGCTGACCAACAAGTACGCCGAGGGTTACCCCGGCCGCCGCTACTACGGCGGCTGCGAGCACGTCGACGTGGTCGAGCAGATCGCGATCGACCGGATCAAGGCCCTGTTCGGCGCCGAGCACGCCAACGTCCAGCCGCACTCCGGCGCGCAGGCCAACGCCGCCGCGATGTTCGCGCTGATCCAGCCGGGCGACACCATCCTGGGCCTGAGCCTGGCCCACGGCGGTCACCTGACCCACGGCATGAAGATCAACTTCTCCGGCAAGCTCTACAACGTGGCCGCGTACCACGTGGACGACAAGACCGGTCAGGTCGACATGGCCGAGGTCGAGCGCCTCGCCAAGGAGCACCAGCCGAAGCTGATCATCGCCGGCTGGTCCGCCTACCCGCGCCAGCTGGACTTCGCCGCGTTCCGCCGGATCGCGGACGAGGTCGGCGCCCTGCTGATGGTCGACATGGCGCACTTCGCCGGCCTGGTCGCCGCGGGCCTGCACCCCAACCCGGTGCCGTACGCGGACGTGGTCACCACCACCACCCACAAGACCCTGGGCGGCCCGCGCGGCGGCGTCATCCTCTGCAAGGCCGAGTGGGCGAAGAAGATCAACTCCGCGGTCTTCCCCGGCCAGCAGGGCGGCCCGCTGGAGCACGTGATCGCCGGCAAGGCCGTCGCCTTCAAGGTCGCCGCCACCGAGGAGTTCAAGGAGCGCCAGCAGCGCACCCTGGACGGCGCCCGGATCCTCGCCGAGCGCCTGCTCCAGGCCGACGTCGCCGAGGCCGGCGCCTCGGTGCTGTCCGGCGGCACCGACGTCCACCTGGTCCTGGTCGACCTGCGCAACAGCCAGCTCGACGGCCAGCAGGCCGAGGACCGTCTGCACGAGGTCGGCATCACGGTCAACCGCAACGCCATCCCGAACGACCCGCGGCCGCCGATGGTCACCTCCGGCCTGCGGATCGGCACCCCGGCGCTGGCCACCCGCGGCTTCGGGGCCGAGGACTTCCGCGAGGTCGCCGACATCATCGCCGAGGCGCTCAAGCCCGCCTTCGACGAGACCGTCGCCGCCGCGCTGAAGGCCCGGGTCACCGCCCTCGCCGAGAAGTACCCGCTCTACCCGAACCTGTGATTCGGCCGTAGGTGACCGGCCTCACCCTGCCTGGTCACCTGGGATTCCGGGGCACCGCGCACACTGGACAGTGCGCGCGGTGCCCCCTTCCGTGTCAGCACCCCGCCTGCAAGTCCTTCCACGAGACCAGACAAGGACGTCCTCCGTGGCCATCAGCGTCTTCGACCTCTTCTCCATCGGCATCGGCCCGTCGAGTTCCCACACCGTCGGCCCGATGCGCGCCGCCCGGATGTTCGCCCGCCGCCTGAAGTCCGAGGACCTGCTGACCGGGGTGGCGGGCGTCCGCGCCGAGCTCTTCGGCTCGCTGGGCGCCACCGGCCACGGCCACGGCACCCCCAAGGCCGTCCTGCTGGGCCTGGAGGGCCACTCGCCCCGCACGGTCGACGTCGACCAGGCCGACCGGGACGTCGAGCGGATCACCGCCGAGAAGCGGATCCGCCTGCTCGGCACCCACCCGATCGACTTCGACCCGGGCAACCAGCTGATCCTGCACCGCCGCCGCTCGCTGCCCTACCACGCCAACGGCATGACCCTCTGGGCCTTCGCCGCCGACGGCAGCACACTGCTGGAGAAGACGTACTACTCGGTCGGCGGCGGCTTCGTCGTCGACGAGGACGCGCTCGGCGCGGACCGCGTGAAGCCCGACGACACCGTGCTGAAGTACCCCTTCCGCACCGGCGACGAACTGCTCCGCCTCAGCCGCGAGACCGGCCTGTCCATCTCCGGCCTGATGCTGGAGAACGAGAAGGCCTGGCGGACCGAGGAGGAGATCCGGACCGGCCTGCTGGAGATCTGGCGCGTCATGCAGGAGTGCGTCCGGGCCGGGATGTCCCGCGAGGGCATCCTCCCCGGCGGTCTCAAGGTCCGCCGCCGCGCCGCCTCGGGCGCCCGTGCGCTGCGCGCCGAGGGCATCGGCCCGGCCAACGCCATGGAGTGGGTGACCCTCTACGCGATGGCCGTCAACGAGGAGAACGCCTCCGGCCGCCGCGTCGTCACCGCCCCCACCAACGGCGCGGCCGGGATCATCCCCGCCGTCCTGCACTACTACCTGAACTTCATCCCCGGCGCGGACGAGGACGGCATCGTCCGCTTCCTGCTCGCCGCCGGCGCGATCGGCATGCTCTTCAAGGAGAACGCCTCCATCTCCGGCGCCGAGGTCGGCTGCCAGGGCGAGGTCGGCTCCGCCTGCTCGATGGCGGCCGGCGGCCTCGCCGAGGTCCTCGGCGGCTCCCCCGAGCAGGTCGAGAACGCCGCCGAGATCGGCATCGAGCACAACCTCGGCCTCACCTGCGACCCGGTCGGCGGCCTGGTCCAGATCCCCTGCATCGAGCGCAACGGCATGGCCTCGGTCAAGGCCGTCACGGCCGCCCGGATGGCCCTGCGCGGCGACGGCCGCCACCACGTCTCCCTCGACAAGGCGATCAAGACCATGAAGGAGACCGGCGCCGACATGAAGATCAAGTACAAGGAGACCTCGCGCGGCGGCCTCGCCGTCAACGTCATCGAGTGCTGACCGCGCCGCCCCTGCCCTCCGCCGCCTGAGCCCCCCTGGGGCCGGGCGGGGGAGTGCTCAGCAGCCCTCGGGGCAGTCGTCCGTGCGTACGATCCGGGCCGCGTCCCAGTCGCTCACGGCCGCCTGCGCTCCCGCGGAACGGTGGACAGCGGCCGACCGGTCCCGCCGCCCTCAGCCGTTGCGGCGGGCGGACTCGTTCTCCTGGGCCAGGCGGCGCAGGGCCAGCAGGGCGGGCTCCAGGAGGACGGTCAGGAGCAGGGCGCGTTCGGCCTGTTCGAGGGCGTCCTCGCTGGTGCGCAGCTGGTCGAGGTCGAGGACGGCGGTGCGCTCGGCGAGTTCGGCGTACGGGAGCAGGGTGCTCCGGTCGATCGGCTCGCCGAGCGAGCGGAGGGTCTCCAGGGTCTCCCCCAGCACCGCCCGGGCCGGCGCGTGCGGCGAGACCTCCCAGCCCAGTTCGCGGATCAGCGCGTCGACCTCCGCCGCGCCGGGGGCGGGGGCCGGTTCGGCCGCGTCGTCGTCCGTCGGCCGGGCGCCGACCGCCAGCCCGAGCACCTGGTGCTGCTCGCCGCCGTGCGTGCCGATCGCGCCCAGCACCTCCTTGGTGGCGCTCACGCTGAGCCCCCGGACCCCGATCAGCGCCCGGACCAGCCGGAGCCGCCGCAGATGGGTCTCGTCGTACTCGGCCTGGGTGGCGGAGGTGGAGCGGCCGGGCGGCAGCAGACCCTCCCGCAGGTAGTACTTGATCGTCGCGATCGGGACTTCGCTGCGACGGCTCAACTCCGAGATGCGCACGGTATTCCGCTTTCCCCTGGCTATTGGATACCCATACTGTCTAACATAGATAGTGCCACTACCCAACAATGGACGGGATCAGCCATGCCCACGCTCCCCTGGATCACCCCGCATCCGGCCACCCCGGGCACGCGGGCCGTCGTGATGGCCTCCCGGTTCGAGGTCCGTTCGCTCGCCGACGTCCCGCGCTTCTTCCTGAAGTCGCTCATCGTCTGGCGTCAGCTCCGGAAGGCGCCCGGTGCCCTCGGCGCCTCGCTGATCGCCCAGCCGACGAAGCGGACCTTCTACACCCTGTCGGCCTGGGAGAGCCAGGACGCCCTCCAGCGGTTCGCCCGCTCCGAGCCGCACCGCTCGGTCATGACCGGCCTGCGCTCCACCATGCGGGAGTCCGTCTTCACCTTCTGGCAGGCCCCGGTCGAGCACCTTCCCGTCCCCTGGCCCGAGGCCCACCGCCGGCTGGCCGAGCAGCAGGCCGAACAGCAGGCCGCGGGCCCGGTCGGCTCCTAGCCGGTCGGGGATCTCCGGCGGCAGGTTCGATGGCCCGGGTGAAGACCGGGACCGGGCGCTTGCCGTCGCCGTACGTGTCGCCGGTCAGGACGACACCGATCGCGTGGACGCCGAGGCCGAGGCACGGAGGGCGGCTCGTCAGTGCCCCGCGACGCCGGGCCCGGCGCGGTGGCAGCGGCGGCGGGGCGCGGTACGGCCCCGGCCGTGGTCGCGCTCCCGGCAGGCGCCGCCGGGGCGGCCGTTCCCGACCGGGCGGCGCGGCTCCACGGGCCAGGGGCGGTCTGGGCAGTGCCGGGCGCGATCGCGGCCGTCGGCCCGCTCCGGGCGCTCGGCCGCCGGGTGGCGGTCGCCGGCGCCGAGCCGGGACAGGCCCAGTTGCCGGAGCAGCCCCAGGAGAGCGGCCGGGCCGAGCACGAACAGGGCGCAGTTGATCAGGATTCGGTGGACGGACAACGTGGCTGCTCTTCTCCGCTGAGGGCTCGGTCGGTACGGGCGGGCCCCTCGGCCGAAGGGCGAGCCCCACTGCACCGCAGGAGCCGTCCCGGCCACCAGCCCTACCGGGGAGTACGGGACGCCGGAACGGCGCCGGGTACCGTGATCAGCGGATTCGGTGCCGCCTGGAACGCCGGACCGGAACGAGGGGGCGCCGGATGAGCGTGGAGACCGATGAATTCGCCGCGATGCTGCGTGAGCTGAAGGACCGTTCGGGCCGTAGTTACGGCACGCTCGCCGCGCGGCTGCACGTCAGTACGTCCACGCTGCACCGCTACTGCAACGGCGCCGCCGTCCCCAACGAGTACGCGCCGGTGGAGCGGCTCGCCCGGGTCTGCGGCGCGAGCGCCGACGAGCTCGTCACGCTGCACCGTCGCTGGATCCTGGCGGACGCGGCCCGGCGCCGGGAGCCGGTCCGGGCGACGCCCCCGGCCGAACCGGCGGTGGAGCCCCGCCCGGCCCCGGCGGCTCCGACGCCCCCGGCCGACGAAACGCCCCCGGCGAGCACCTCGCAGACGCCGCAGACGCCGCACCCCGCCTCGGGCACGCCGGAGCCGCCGGACTCCGTCGACGTGCTGAACTCCGCACACCGCCCCGCCGGCGAACCCCGGCGCCGCAGGCTCCCGTACCCCCGGATCCTGCTGAGCGCGGTGGCCGTGGCCGTCGTCGCCGCCGCGATCCCGCTGCTCGTCCCGACCGGGGGCCACGGCGACACCCCGCGCACGGCCCAGCAGCCCCCGGCCGGTCCGGCCGCGCCGGCCTCCGCCTCCCCCTCCGCACCCGCCACCGCACCCGCCACCGCTCCGGCCTCCGCCACCTCTCCCCCGGCCACCTCGGCGCCGACCCCCACCCCCACCGCGAAGGCCTCGGACGACCCGGCGCCGTTCCACGTCAACGTCCTGACGGACAACTGGGGCAGCCCCTGCGACCAGTGGTTCCTGAGTGCCAAGCCCCCGCGCTCGGTGCCCGCGCCCCCCACCACCAAGCGGACGGACAGCTGGGCCGCCGCCCAGGAGGCCGTCCCCGCCGGGCATCTGCGACTGCAGCTGACCGCGCAGGGCGAGAGCGCCACACCGGTCGTCCTGCACGCCCTCTACGTGCAGGTGGTCAGCACCCGCCCGGCCCCGAAGGGGAACGCCTACACGATGGGCTCCGGCTGCGGCGGCAGCATCACCCCGGCGGCCTTCTCGGTCGACCTCGACGCGGCGGCTCCCCGGCCGGTGCCGGTCCCGGCCCAGGAGGGCGAGGTCAAGTCCCGGACCACCTCGAACTTCCCCTACACCGTCTCGGCCTCCGACCCCCAGGTGCTGAACATCGACGCCGGTACCGCCGGGCAGGACGTCGGCTGGACGCTGGAGCTGGTGTGGAGCAGCGGCGACCGCCAGGGCGTCCTGCCCGTCAACGACCACGGCAAGCCCTTCCGCACCGTGGGCATGAAGGGCGCGCCGAGCTACTTCTACCAGGACGAGCGCACGGGCTGGGCGCCCGACCGGTCCGGGGGCTGACCCCCCCGGACTCCCCGTTCCCCGACTCCCCGGCTCCCCCGTTCCCCGGCCCCACGTGCGAGAACGACGAAGGCCGGCGCCCCACTCCGGGGCGCCGGCCTTCGTCGTCGAGCGGGAGATCAGGCGGCCAGCTCGGCCTGCTCCGCCGGGGCCTCGGCGGGGTCGGCCTTCTTGTCCCGCATGACCAGGGTGGCGACGACGGCGGCCGCGAGGACTCCGACCGCGCTGATGGTGAAGGTGGTCGACATCGAGGAGGTGAAGGCCTCCCGGGCGGTGTGGACCAGGGTGGCGTCCCCGTTGGAGAGGGCCAGGGCCTCGCCGATCGAGCGCTTGGCCTGCTCGGAGCTGTCGGCGGGCATCTCGTGGGCGAACCGGCTGGAGAGCAGGGAGCCGAGGATGGCGATGCCGAGCGCGGTGCCGGCCTGCTGGATGGTGTCGTTCAGGGCGGATCCGACGCCCGCCTTGTCGGTGGGGATGGTGCCCATCAGGGCGCCGACGGCGGCCGGCATCGCCAGGCCGGCGCCGAGACCGAGCAGGCCGAGGGCGACGGCCGGGACGGTGAAGCCGCTGTCGGCGGTGACGGTGGTCAGCAGGCCGAAGGCGGCGGCCATGACCAGCATGCCGGCCAGGACGAGGGGGCGGTTGCCGATCTTCGCGACGAGCCCGGCGCCGGCGCCGTTGCCGATCAGCGCGGCGACGGCCAGCGGCAGGAAGGCGAGGCCCGCCTTGATCGGCGAGTAGCCGAGGACGAACTGCAGGTACTGGGTGAGGACGAGCAGCAGACCGCCGTTGCCGATCTGGACGAGGGTCAGCGAGAGCGAGCCGCCGCTGAAGTTGCGGTGCTTGAACAGGACGAGCGGGACCATCGGCGCGGAGGTGACGTTCTCCCAGACCACGAACCCGACGAGGGCGAGGACGGCGACGATCAGGGTGACGAGGGAGCGGCCGCCGAAGGCGCCGTGCTGCGGGATCTCGATGATCCACCAGATCAGGGCGGTCATGCCGGCGGCGGACAGCACCGCGCCCAGCGGGTCGGCCTTCTGCCAGGGGCCCTTCGACTCCGGCATGAGGGTCAGACCGGCGATGACGGCGAGGGCGACGACCGGGACGTTGAGGAAGAAGATCGAGTGCCAGGAGAAGTGGTCGATCAGGACGCCGCCGAGCACCGGGCTGCCGACCAGGCCGAGCATCGACACCGAGCCCCAGGCCGCCATCGCCTTGCCGCGCTCGTCCTCCTCGAAGACGGTGATCAGGATGGAGAGGGTGGACGGCATGATCAGCGCACCGCCGACACCCATCGTGATGCGGGCCGCGATGACCTCACCGGGGTTGGTGCAGTAGGTCGCGGCCAGCGAGGCGGCGCCGAACAACAGCAGGCCGATGATCATCACCTTGCGGCGGCCGAAGCGGTCACCGAGGCTGCCCGAGGTGAGCAGGAGTCCGGCGAACACCAGGACGTAGGAGTCCAGGATCCACTGGATGTCCTGGGTACCGGCGCCGATGTCCTCCGTCATGGACGGGACGGCGACGGTGAGCGCCATGCTGTCGATGACCAGGACCAGCGTGCTGAGGCAGAGCACGACGAGGATCCACCAACGACGTGGGTTGCGGGTTTCCATGGGTTGTCCCCTCCGAGATGCGCACGCTGTTCGTTCGCTGCGCACGCTGTTCGTTCGCTGCGCACACTGTACGAAGCACGGAACAGTGTGCGCAACTCATTGCACCTGTACGCTGGATGCGCACGGCGTACGCAGGACACATGTGAAGAGGAGGACCTCATGGCCGCCAAGGCGAACCCGATCCCGTCCGTATGGGCGCGACAGCAGCGCGAGACCGAGCAGCCGGCGCTCAGCCGGGCCGCGATCGTCCGCGAGGCGGTCGCCGTACTGGACGCCGACGGCATCGAGGCGCTCAGCATGCGCAAGCTCGGCGCCCGCCTGAACGCGGGTGCGACCTCCCTCTACCGGCACGTGGCCACCAAGGACGAGCTGATGGAACTCGCGGTGGACGAGGTCTTCGGCGAGATGGTCGCCCCGCTCGCCGACGGCCCCGACTGGCGGGCGGCCGTCACCGCCGCCGCCGAGTCCTTCCGCGCGACCACGCTGCGGCACCGCTGGCTGGCCTCGGTCATCGGCCAGGCCGGGCTCGCCTACCTGGGGCCCAATCTGATGACCTACTCCGAGCGCATGGCCGCCCTGTTCGCCGCCGCCGGCTTCCCCGAGCCGAGCCGAGCCATCGACGCCGTCCTCTCCTACGCCATCGGGATGAGCACGACGGAGGCGGCCTGGCTGACCACGGTCGCGCGCTCCGGCCAGACCGAGGCCGACTTCATCGCCGGCCTGATGCCCACCGCACAGGCGGCCGTGTCCGGCAGCGAGCACCTCGCCTCCGCGTACGACGCCGTGGTGGGCGTCGACCCGCAGGGGCTGCGCGACACGAAGTTCCGCTACGGCCTGGACGTCATGCTGGACGGCCTGGCCCTGCGCCTGCCGGGGGCCGCCGAGCCGAGGGCCTGACCCCTACGAGAGCGGGCGGGCCGACGCCCGCGCCCTGCACCCCAGCGGCACCGTGTGGTCGGAACAGCCGTGCACGGCGCGGGAGACGGCCCCACCGGCACTGCTGGCGAGAAGTATTGACACCTCGATTGTTAGCGTTAACACTCGTGCAACAAGCGGGACCGAGGGCATGACCACCGGGACGCGACGACCGTGACGCGAGCGCGCGAAAACGGCCCGCATCGCCGTGCGGTGCCTCCGACGCTGTCCATCGGCCCCGATCCCCGCCCCCACTTCTCCCGCTCACGGACCATGGAGTTCGCCATGCCGGCCCACCCCTTCAGTCGCCGTGCCGTGATCAGGGCGACCGGCGTCGCGGCCGCGGCCGCAGCCGCCGGCCCCGCCCTCGGCACCGCCTCTGCCGCCGCAGCCACCTCCGCCTCCACCTCCGCCCCCGCGCAGGACGCCCTGGCGCAGACCGCCCTGGCACAGGCCGCCCCGGCCAGGTCCGACCTCGGGGTGTCGACGTTCCCGTTCGACCTCGGTCAGGTCCGGCTCACCAGCAGCCGGTGGCTCGACAACCAGAACCGCACCCTGGCCTACCTCCGCTTCGTCGACGTCGACCGCCTGCTGTACAACTTCCGCGCCAACCACCGGCTCTCCACCAACGCCGCGGCCGCGAACGGAGGCTGGGACGACCCGGCGTTCCCCTTCCGCACCCACGCGCAGGGCCACTTCCTCTCGGCGTGGGCCCAGGCCGCCGCCGCACTCGGGGACACCACCTGCCGCGACAAGGCCAACCAGATGGTGGCCGAACTCGCCAAGTGCCAGGCCAACAACGCCGCCGCGGGCTTCTCCGCCGGCTACCTCTCGGGCTTCCCCGAGGCCGACTTCACCAACCTCGAAGCGGGCAGGCTGAGCAACGGCAACGTCCCGTACTACTGCGTCCACAAGACCATGGCCGGTCTGCTCGACGTGTGGCGCCTGCTGGACAACACCCAGGCCCGCGACGTGCTCCTCGCGCTCGCCGGCTGGGTCGACCTGCGCACCGCCGCGCTCGGCTACAGCACGATGCAGTCCATGCTGCGCACCGAGTTCGGCGGCATGAACGAGGTACTGGCCGACCTCTACCAGCAGACCGGCGACGCCCGTTGGCTGACCGCCGCTCAGCGGTTCGACCACGCCGCGGTCTTCGACCCGCTCGCCGCGAACCTGGACCAGCTCAACGGCATCCACGCCAACACGCAGGTGCCCAAGTGGATCGGAGCCGTCCGCGAGTACAAGGCCACCGGGACGACCCGCTACCGCGACATCGCCGCCAACGCCTGGGCGATCACCACCGGCTCGCACACCTACGCCATCGGCGGCAACAGCCAGGCGGAGCACTTCCGGGCCGCGAACGCCATCTCCGGCTACCTCACCGACGACACCTGCGAGCTCTGCAACTCCTACAACATGCTCAAGCTGACCCGGGAGCTGTGGCAGCTGAACCCCGACCGGGCCGCGTACTTCGACTTCTACGAGAAGGCGCTGCTCAACCACGTCATCGGCGCCCAGAACCCGGCCGACCCGCACGGCCACATCACCTACTTCAGCTCCCTCAACCCGGGCGGCCGCCGGGGCAAGGGCCCGGCCTGGGGCGGCGGCACCTGGAGCACCGACTACGGCACGTTCTGGTGCTGCCAGGGAACGGGTATCGAGTCCAACACCAAGCTGATGGACTCGATCTACTTCCACGACGGCACCACCCTCACGGTGAACCTGTTCTTCCCGTCCGTCCTGGACTGGACCCAGCGGGGCATCACCGTCACCCAGACCACCGCGTTCCCGGCCGAGGACACCACGACGCTCAAGGTCACCGGCAGCGTCGGCGGGACGTGGTCCATGCGTGTCCGCATCCCCGGCTGGACCTCGGGCGCCACGATCAGCGTCAACGGCGTCGCGCAGAGCGTCGCGGCCACCCCGGGCACGTACGCCACCCTCACCCGGTCCTGGTCCACCGGCGACACCGTCACCGTGAAGCTCCCGATGCGGGTGGCCCTCCAGGCCGCCAACGACAGCCCGGGCGTCGCGGCGATCACGTACGGCCCCGCCGTCCTGGCCGGCAACTACGGCAGCACCGCGCTGTCCTCCCTGCCGACCCTGGACGCCGCCACGATCACCCGGACCAGCGGCACCGCGCTCGCCTTCACGGCCACCGCGAACGGAGCGACGGTCAACCTCGGCCCGTTCTACGACGCCCAGGGCTTCAACTACACCGCCTACTGGCGGACCGACAGTTCGAGCTTCCGGCTCGTCAACGCGGTCAGTGGGCAGGTCCTCGGCATCCAGAACATGTCCACCGCCGACGGCGGCCTCGCCCTGCAGTGGCCGGACACCGGCACCGCCGACCACAACTGGGTCCTGGTCGTCGACGGCACCGCACTGCGGCTGCGCAACGTCAACAGCGGCAAGGTCCTCGGCGTGAAGGACATGTCCACCGCCGACAACGCCGCGATCCTCCAGTGGGGCGACACCGGCACCGCCGACCACCGGTGGACCGTGGTGGACGCGGGCAACGGCTACCACAAGTTCCAGAACGTCCACACCGGCAAGCTGCTCGGCATCGAAGGCGGCTCCACCGCCAACGGCGCCTTCGCCGTACAGCTGCCCGACAGCGGCGCCGCCGCCGGACAGTGGCAGTTCGCCCCCGTCGGTGCCAGGCGCATCCAGAACGTGGCCAGCGGGCTCGTCCTCGGCGTCCAGAACATGTCCACCGCCGACGGCGGCCTCGCCCTCCAGTGGGACGACACCGGCACCGCCGACCACCTCTGGACGGCCGTCCTCGACACCGGCGGCTACCTGCGGCTGCGCAACTCCAACAGCGGCAAGGTCCTCGCCGTGGAGAACGGCGGCACCGCCAACGGCGCCCGGATCGTCCAGTGGGCGGACAACGGCACGGCGGACCACCGCTGGCGCCTGCGCCACGGGGGCGGCGACACCTTCAGGATCCAGTGTGCCAACAGCGGCCGCGTCCTCGGCATCTCCGGTGCCTCCACCACCCGGGGAGCACAGGCCGTCCTCTGGGACGACAACGGCACCAGCGACCACCTGTGGCGGTTCATCTGATCCGGCGGCGAGTCGCGCGATCGCCACGGGGTCGTCGCGGCGACGCGTAGGAGGTCTCGCCGACGCGGCCCGCCGACTGGCGGCGTGAAGGCATCCGGGACGAGAGCGGCAGGCCCCCGCGGCCGCTCTCGTCCCAGCCGGGGCTCAGAGCCGGTGGCATCCCACTCCTGACCGCGCGGACCGGATGGCTTCGCTCCCTGTGCCACACGGCGGCACAGGGAGGCACACCGCGACTACGCTGGATTCGTGACCGTGCAGCCGGAGATCACCCAACGAGATCTGCGAAGCAGGTCGAAGGAGATCATGGACGCCGTTCAGGCAGGCCACTCCTTCACCCTCACCCGCGACGGACACCGGATCGGCGAACTGATCCCGCTGCGCAGGCGGCGGCGGTTCGTCCCCCGCAGCGAGTTCGCGGCCATGTCACGGAGCGCCCCGGACATCTCCCTCGCTGTCTTCCGCACCGACCAGGACACCCTGGCCGACCAGCAGACGGACGACCCCTACGGCCGGTGAGTTCCAGCAGGAATCCTCGACACCAATCATGTATGGCGCCGCCAGGAACACAGCCCGGAACGCAATCGCCTACCTCAGGCGCGAGGGGTACGCCTTCACCGTGGCGCGACGCGGCAGCTACGTGAAGGATCGGACGAAGGACTAGCCCCGCCCCTGCGAACCGGGGCGGGGCCGTTTCGATGGGTGACTCAGCGGGACTGCGGAACGACGAACCCTCGCGTCGGACCGCCCTGTCCGGGCCGACGGGACCGGCCTCTGATTACCGTCAGCGCCTGGTCCGTGATGTCCCGTCGGGTCACGAGGTTGGTGCCGTCCCAGCAGGCCCCGCAGCACCCCGCACCGAACGGCGGACACGATCGAGGCCGAGATCTGCCGGCTGCGACGCGAGCGCAAGCTCGGCCCCGCCCGGATCGGACCGATCCTCGGCATTCCGCCCTCCACCGTCCACCGGGTCGTTACCCGGCACGGAATGAACCGGCTGCGATGGATGGACCGGCCCACCGGACAGGTCATCCGCCGCTACGAACGCGAGCGCCCCGGCGAACTGGTCCACGTCGACATCAAGAAGCTCGGCAACATCCCCGACGGAGGTGGCCACCGCGTCATGGACCGCCAGGCCGGCGAGAGCAACCGGTACGCCACCACCGGCCTGCGGACCCCGAGCGGGACACCGAGGATCGGCTACAGCCACATCCACATCGCCGTCGACGACCACACCCGCCTCGCCTACAGCGAGATCCTCCCCGACGAACGCAAGGAGACCGCGGTCGGGTTCTGGCAGCGGGCCGAGCGGTTCTTCGCCGAGCTGGGCATCACCGTCGAACGCGTCCTGACCGACAACGGCTCCTGTTACAAGTCGCACCTGTGGCGCGACACCCTGCGGGCATCAGGCATCGCACACAAACGCACCCACCCCTACCGCCCGCAGACCAACGGCAAGGTCGAGCGCTTCAAGTGCCCCCTCCTCGACGAGTGGGCCTACCGACGGCCCTACACGAGCAACCAGGAACGAGCCCAAGCACTCCCCGACTTCCTCCACGCCTACAACTACCATCGCTGCCACACCGCACTCGGAGGCCAACCCCCGATCACCCGCGTCAACAACCCTGCGGGTCAATACAACTAGCGGGCCAGGCTGGGAACTTTCGAAGCACCCTGCCCGGCCAGCCAGGACACGCCCACAGTGGCACGAATGATGAGCGGCTCCTCACCGATCAGTCGAGTTGACGTAGCAGGGCCAAGTCGCGCTCGTGGGCTTCCGGAAGTTCGTAGCCACGATGCATCGCCACCTGAGTCTGTGCCGACACGCAGGCAACCGGCCTGCCATCAATGACACCGCGTCCTTCCATAGAGCCCGCATCGAACGTCCAGGGAACGTCACACAATGGGACGCCGACGCCCGCCTGCACCTCGATCACGTGGACGTCCAACTCCACGCCCTCCGCTGTTCCCGCTACAAAGGCGGTCGGCCGGGTGCTTCCGTCCACCTCGACCCATCGGTTCTCGGCCTCCCACACCCGCTGGACTCCGAAGCCGTGATCGCGGAATACCTCGTCGAGGAGAGGTAGGTCTTCACAGAGCACCAGTACGTCCAGGTCGTGGTGCTCTCGCGTCTGCGCGCCGAGCAGCGCATCGACTCCCCAGCCACCCATGACCCAGCACCGGATACCCCTCCCGCGAAGCACTTCATAGAGATCTGCGGCAGCCTGTGCGCTCAAGTTCACCAGGCCAAGTCTGCCTCGAACTGGTGCGGCTCCGACACACTCTCGCGTCACGCAAGACGATCTACCGAATCCGACCTCGACCCGAGGGCAAACCCCGACCTGATGATCGCAGCGGGCCTCGACAAGCTTCTGGCCGTCGTGCCGGTCACCGGGCCCCAGGTACTCCACGATCGCTGATACGCAAGCCTCCGCTCCGCCTGTCAGAGCGTGGGCTACTCCGGCTTGAGCTCGAACCAGACGATCTTGCCGATGCGGCCCGGGCCCCTGGGGTGGGCGCCCCAGGAGGCGGCGAGGGCCGCGACCAGTTCCAGGCCGCGGCCGCTCTCGTCCTCGGGGCCGGCCCGGCGGGGCTCGGGGAGGTCCGGATTGGCGTCGGCGACCTCGACCCGGAGCACGCCGCACCCCGTAACGGCGAACCGGACGCCGATGAGGCGGTCGCGTGGGGCGCGGGCGTGGCGGCAGGCGTTGGTGACCAGCTCACTGAGGAGGAGCAGAGCGGTCTCGATGGCGTCGTCGGGGACGCGCCAGGCGTAGGCCTGCCGTAGGAGTTGCACGCGGGCACGGCCGACACTGCGGGGGTGCCGGGGGAACATCCACTCGATGTCGGCGGGCTGAGTGATCATCAGTGTCCTTGGCGTGGGGAGGCCTTGGCGTCACCCACAGGAGCGGAGATCGGCCATTTCACGTTCCGAGAATCGGCGACCAGGCATAACCTCAGGAGTTACTCCAGGGGTACAGAGAGCTGTGACTCGCTGGTTGACCGTGAAATGGGGGGTCCAGCGATGAGCGCACCTACGCAGCCGCCGATGGCCTGGAGGTACTGCGGAGACCAGATCAAGCGGTGGCGCGCTCAAGCGGGCGTGACGAGGGAGCAGTTGAGCACGGCGGCCAGCTACGACATCGAGAGCGTTCGATCGATGGAAGCGGGGCGACGGAAGCCCTCGTTCAAACTGCTCGCGACAGCAGATGAGCTGTGCGGTGCGAGGGGGATCCTTCTCGGGGCATACGAGTTCTTGATCCCGGAACGACCCCCCACCAGGACAGACGCATACAGAACGGTGGAAGACGACGCCGTCGCCCTGTACTCGTATGAGCCCCTCTACATCCCGGGCCTGCTACAAACAGAGGAGTATGCGCGGGCAACTCTGAGCTACACGATCCCACCGGTGGACGACCAGACCATCGAGGACCGCATCACCGCCCGGATGGGTCGACAGGCCAAGCTGGCCCGGCCGACCGTGCTGTTCAGTTTCGTGATCTACGAGGCGGCTCTCAACACCCGCATGGGTGGGAGCCAGACGATGAAGCGACAGTTTCATCACCTCCTGGAGGTAAGGCAGCAGCGCAACGTGCGCATTCAGATCCTGACCTTCGAGCACGGGCCTCCGTCTTGCCTCTCCGGATCAATGGTCCTCATGGAGACGGTCAATCACGAACATTTCGCCTATGTGGAGACCCACGAAACGAACGCACTTCACTCAGATCCCAAAATCGTCAGCATGCTCAGCCAGCGGCAGGCGATGATCCGCGCGCAAGCCCTCAGCGCCGAGGATTCCGCAGAGTTCATCAGGAAGGCGGCAGAGCAGCTATGAGCAGCACCCGCATGTGGCATCGGTCCAGTTACAGCGACTACGAGGGCGGCAACTGCGTCGAGGTGGCCGCCTCCACCCTCGCCATCCACGTCCGGGACTCCAAGGACAAGACCGGCCCGCAGCTCTGCTTCTCCCCCGACGCCTGGGCCGCGTTCCTCGCCTTCGCGGCCGAAGCTCAGGTCTCGGCGGTCGAGTGACCTCCTAGAGGAACGGGTGGGTGAACACCCCCCACCCACCCTCCCAAGTGCCGCCACAGCCAGCCCGTATGACTAATCGTCACTGGCGCCACAGTCCGCACACGCCGTGTAGCGTGCGCACCAACGAATCAACCCCCGCCGGTGCGCCAACACCGAACGGGGGTCTGACCAGCACGATCGAAAAGGACTCGATCCTGTGGCTATCCACGACTTTAGCGCTGCCCTGCCCCCGATGGCCTCCCCTGGCTACGGAAAGCAGTCCGCGCCGGGCCAAAAGCCCCGCCGCGTCGACGACTTCGCGCACCTGCCCGCCCGTGAGGCCTACCTGGCGAGCCTGCCGGACCGGCTGCCCGACGGTGCCGCGATGGACGCCAAGACCCTCGCCCGCGAGCAGCCCCACTACGGCCAGCAGGCCGTCCGCACCGCGCTCAACACCCTCTCCACCGCCGGCCACCTGCGCCGCGTCCGTGAGCGCGTCGACGGCGACCGCACGCAGTGGGTGTTCCGCACCTACTTCTCCCGCACACCCCGGGACGACGCCTGGTGGTCCCGCTTCCTGACCGGCGGCGGCACCGGGGGGCAACCCCGAGGGCGACACCGACACCGGCGGCGACCTCGACCAGGATCACCCGGAAGAGCGCCCCCACCCCCGGACGGACCGGTCACCCTCCTACGTGACCCTCGCCGCCCTCGGGCTGGCCGACCCCCGGCTCGCGCTCTCGGCCCGCGAGTGCGACTCCCTCGAACCGCTCGCCGCCCAGTGGCTCGCGCGTGGGGCCGGTACCGCGCACCTCGTCACCGCGCTCACGGCGGGGCTCCCGCCCACCGTCCACAGCCCGGCCGCGTTCGTCCGCCGCCGCCTGGTGGACAAGATGCCGCCCGACCGCCCCCGGGAGCCTGCGGTGCTCCCCGTCACCCGCATCGTGGAGTGCACGGACTGCCGCACCCCGAGCCGCCCGCAGGCCCTCCTCGGCGGCCTCTGCCGCGCCTGCCGGGCGGGCGCCACCGCCGTCGCCCCGCCGGCCGCCCGGCTCTCCCCCCAGGCGGTGCACCGGCACGCCGCCCGGGTGCGTGGGGCCGTCCGCACGGCCGCCCGCCCCAACCGCCCGGCGCCACAACGGCATTGATTCCCCCCTCACCGCCGCCCGCCTAGACTGCCGATCAGCGCACGATCGGAGCGGGGGTGGGCGGCGTTGAACACTCGGGAGTGGTCCTTCTACGAGGGCTCGGACGGTTCGACGCCCGTGGTCAAGGACCTGCAGAAGGCCCGGCTGGCCACCCACGAGCGGGCCAGGCTGTTCGTCCTGATGAACCGGGTCAAGCAGCGGCAGACCCTGCCGGGGGACGTCAAGGACCTCGGCAACGACCTCCTGGAGGTGCGGCTCACCGGCGATCACCGCACCTTCCGGCTGCTCTTCGCGGAGGAGTCCGAGGGGCTGGTCCTGCTCGCCCTGTCGTTCTTCCAGAAGAAGTCCCAGAAGACCCCGCCGAACGAGCGCGGCGCCGCCGAGCGGCGGCTCAGGGATTGGCGGAACCGGCCGTCGGCGGGCTGAGTTCCCGGTTCTCGGTATCGGTTTCGGGCGATAATGTTGGAGCACTCTGAGGGGAGGCGGCCATGGCACCCACACTGCACGATCTGCTCGACCTCGACCCCGACGATCCCCGCGTCGCCGCGAGCCTGGCGGACGCCCGGGCCTACGCCGAACTCGTGGAGACGCTGGTCGTGGCCCGCAAGAAGCGCGGCCTGACCCAGCGCGACGTGGCGGAGCTGATGGGGACGTCGCAGTCGACCGTCTCCGAGTTCGAGCGGGTGGGCGGCGACGCCCGCTACTCGACCCTGCAGCGCTACGCCCGCGCGGTCGACGCCCGGCTGCTCAGCATGGTCGACCACACCGCCGCCGACCTGGCCCCCGCGTGGAAGCCCGCGCCGGTGCAGGTGCAGGTCCGGGTGGCCGTCCGCGAGCGGGCACCCCAGGTGCGCCCGACGGCCTGGGGCGACGACGCCCAGCGGTCGGTGACCGTCTGATGGCCGGCGCGCCCGCCCGCCGGTCGGTCCGGCGGTTCGCCACCCTCGACGAGCTCACCGCCGTCACCGAGCTGGAGGACGTCACCTTCCTGGAGGTGTCCGGCCGTCGCCTCTTCGACCAGCAGGAGCCGCGCACCGAGGCCGACGCCCGGACGACGCTCGCGGTGTGGCTCCGCGAGGGCGACGACGGGACCACCCTGGAGGTGCGCTGCCGGCTCGAACTGGGGAGCGTCCAGGCTGACTTCGTGGTGGATGCGGCGGCAGCGTTCGCACTCGGCACGCCGTTCGAGCTGTCGGCCGAGCTGCAGCAGCAGTTCGTCGACCGGATCGGTGTGACGGTGCTCTACCCGTTCCTGCGCGAGGCCCTCCAGGGCAGCGCCGCCAAGCTCGGCGTCGACACCCCGCTGCTCTCGCTGCGCGGTCCGGGCCAGAGCGCCTGACGGCAGGGCGCCCGACCACCGCCCGAGGGTCCTCGCCGGGCCGCCGTCACAGGGCCTACACCGCTCGCGCATGAATAATCTCAGGCGGCGGCGTTAACCTATGCAAAATCCAAAGGTGAACTAGGTTACAAACCTTGAAATCAAAGCCACCTGGTTTGCCCACATGCTGAGATCCATGCGATAGTCGAGATGTCCGGCGGCGGACATCGACGACTCGCCGCGGGCACCCGAGACTACGGCTGGCCCGACCTGGCACGGCCGTCGCCCATCGCCCGGCACGCACCCCCTTGGCCGGCGCGATGACTTGCAAGGGCCCCCACGCACCGGACCACGGTGGATCGGGGGCCCTGCGCGTTTTCCGGCCACGGGAACGGCCACGGCCACGGGACCCGGCCACCGGAACGACCGCATCGCCACGGGCGCAGCCCGCCTCAGCGCCGCTCGCGCACCTTCAGCTCGAACCAGACGCCCTTGCCGCGCGGCAGCAGATCGGCGCCCCAGCGGTCGGCGAGATCGTCGAGGATCTTGAGCCCGCGTCCGTACTCGCTGATCGGCAGCGGCTCGGAAAGGATCAGGCAGGGCAGCGCCCGCGAGGAGTCCCGCACCTCGATCCGCAGCCAGCCGGGTTTGCGCGAGACCTGGACGCCGATGGTCCGCCCGGCCGCGTGCCGCAGCGCGTTGGCCACCAGCTCGCTGGTGAGTAGCTCGCCGACCTCCAAGTGCTGGTGCAGCTCCCAGGACTCCAGTACCGAGAGCACCAGCCGCCGGGCCACCGGCCCGGACTCCGGTCGCGACGGCAGCCGCATCTCGCCCGGCGTCGACTGGTCGCACAGCCTGCCGTAGTACATCCGCTCCAGCTCCTCGGAGCTGAGCCGCTCCAAGGCCGCGAGCGCGTCTTGGAAGCACATCCACGACGCTTCAGCAACCAAGCTGGACCCAGGAAGTGATGACTGATCTGTTTCGCCCCAACCCGCCATGCGGTCCATCATTGCGGAACGCAAGCGGGCGCGTACGGACAATGAGCAAACGATCACCCCCCGTTCGGCATATGCCGGGTGCAACCCGGGCCGCGCCCCCGTCAAGCCCGGGTTGCCGCAAACCGGCTCCTACCAGGCACTCCAGCCCAGGTTCCAGCCGCTGAGACCGTTGTCCGGAGCCACCTTGCCGCGCGAGGAATTCTGCACGGTAACGATGTCGCCGATCAGCGAGCCGTCGTAGAAGGTGCCCGCCGAGGTGCCGCCGCCACCGCCCTTGACGTCCTTCAGACCGACGCAGCCGTGGCTGACGTTGTCCTCACCGAAGGCGTCGCTCCAGTAGTTGCCGTGTACGTACGTGCCGGACGTGGTCAGCCGCATCGAGTGCGGGACCTGCAGGTCGTACGGCGCCCCGGTCATCCCGGGCATGCTGCTGGACTGCATCCGCACCACGCCCTCCTTGGACATCACGACCATGGTGCCGTTCCAGGTCGGGTGCTCCGGCGAGCCGGAGGTGATCTCGATGACGGAACTCTTTCCGTCGGTGACCACCGTCATCAGATGGGTCTTGGCGTCAACCGACGAGATCTGCGATCGCCCGATCGTGAAGGGCTCGTCCCGGTCGACGCCCCCGTAGACGCCCGGGGCGATCTCCACGTTCTTCAACCGGTAGTGGACGGTGACCTTGGTACCCGGCTTCCAGTACGCCTCGGGGCGGAAGTCCAGCCGGCGGTCGCCGAACCAGTGGCCCTTCACCACGGTGCCGTTGTCGGCCTCGAAGGTGATGCCCTTGGCGACGGCCTCCTTGTTCTTCACGTCCTTGTCGAAGTCGACCGAGACGATCATGCCGACCCCGTAGGTGGCGCCGTCCTCGACGTTGTCGCTCGCCTTCGCCTCGCGCTCGGGCGTCAGCGTGGTGAAGCCGCTGTCCGCCGAGGCGACCACCCCGTCGGCGTCCGCCGCCATCGCGCTCACCTGGTACGCGGTGCCGACCGCGAGGCCGGCCGACGGCGCCCAGCTGCCGCCGTCCGCGGCGATCGTGCCGGCGATCTCCTTGCCGCTGCGGTCGCTCACCTTGACCGTGGTGAGCCTGCCGCCCGTCACCGCGACCTTCAGCGCGCCGTTCGGGGCCACGTCCACCGCGCCGTTCTTCGGCTGGATGTCCAGCACGGCCGCCGACACCTTGGGCGTCGCGGCGGCCGGGGCGGGAGTGCCGGCGGGCGCCGACCCGGAGGCCTGCGGCGAGGCGGTCGACGCGGCCCCCGCGGCCGCGCCGCCGCCCAGCTCGGCCTTGGCCGCACTCCCGCCGCCCGCGCCACCGCCACACGCGCTGGTCAGCACCAGCGCGCCGCCGATCAGACCGGCGGCCACCACCGTACGTATCGACCTCATGTCGACTCCCCCTCCCGTTGATCCCGCGCGATCACGACGGGACTCGACAGATACACGCGGCGGTCACCGGAAAGGTTGCGCCATTCGAGCGGTATTCGCCCGGGAAACGACGACCGGCCCGACCCCAACGAGTGAGGATCGGGCCGGTCGTGGTCGAGCCGGGAGTACGGGGGCTACCGCGGGGTAGGGCCTACCAGTTGGCCCAGTCGATGTTCCAGCCGCTGAGCCCGTTGTCGGGCGCGACCGTCTTCTCCTTGGAGTTCACGACCTTGACCACGTCGCCGATCATCGACTCGTTGAAGAACTTGCCCGCGACCGAGGCGTCGCTGCCGTCCTTGGTGTCCTGCATCGAGATGCAGCCGTGGCTGGCGTTGGACTTGCCGAACGGGTTCGCCCAGTAGTTGCCGTGCACGAAGGTGCCGGAGTTGGTCAGGCGCATCGCGTGCGGCACGTCCGGGATGTCGTACTCGCCGCCGAGGCCGACGGTCTGCGAGTTCATCCGGGTGACCTTCTCCTTGCTGGAGATCACCATCGCGCCGTTCCAGGACGGGTTCTTCTCGTCGCCGAGGGTCACCGGCACGGTGTGCGGCTGACCGTCCCGGACCACCGTCATCTGGTGCGTCGCGGAGTCGGCCGTGGAGACCTGGGAGCGGCCGATGACGAACGGCTCGTCCTTGTCCACGTCGCCGTAGACGCCCGGGGCGACCTCGACGTTCTTCAGCCGGTACTTGATGGTGACCTTGGTGCCCGGCTTCCAGTACTCGGCCGGGCGGAAGTCCAGCCGCCGGGTGCCGAACCAGTGGCCCTTCACCTCGGTGGCGCCGTCACTGGTCTCGAAGGTGATCCCCTTGACGACGGCTTCCTTGTTCTTCACGTCCTTGTTGAAGACCACCGAGACGATCATGCCGACGCCGTAGGTGGCGTTGTCGGTGATGTTGTCGTTGGTGGAGATCTTCTTCTCGGGCGTCAGCGTGGTGAACGAGGTGGTGGACGCGGCCACCAGGCCCTCGGCGTCCTTGGCCTGCGCGCTCACCTTGTAGGCCATGCCGACGGCGAGCGCCGCGCTGGGCTTCCAGCCGGTGCCGTCCGCGGTGATCGCCCCGGCGACCGGCTTGCCCTCCTTGTCGGTCACCTCGACCGTGGTCAGCTTGCCGCCCGCGACCGAGACGGCGAGCGCGTTGGTCGGCGAGACGTCCTGCGCACCGTCCTTCGGCTCGACGGTCAGCACCGCGGCCGAGACCTTCGGCGCCGCCGAACTCTGGCCGGGCGCGGGGGTGCCGCCGCCGTTGGCACCCGCCGTCGCGGCCGCGTCACCGCCGCCGCCCCCGTTCGCGCCGTCGCTGCCCTTGTCGTCCCCACACGCCGCAGTCAGCAGCAGTACCCCGCCCATCGCGAGCGCCACCGCACTGCGGCGCATCCGACGGCTGGTGGTACGTATCGCGGCATCGGCCGCCCTAACCGGCTTCACGGTTTCTCCCCTCCCGGTGTCCATCCAGATGGACGCGCGTCTGCCCGGACGGGTTGCACCGGACCGGCGATCTTTCGCACCGAGATGCGGCGCGGCAAGTGCAGGATAGCTGGGCCGAATGAGTGAATACCGGGGGGAGTGCGGTGGATCACAGGTGGAACAGTCGTGAAGGTCGACGGGAGACCGCGGCCGGAACCCGGCAGGTCAGTGCTCGGCCGCGCCGCCGTCGATCCACTGGGCCCAGGGCAGGTTCCAGCCGTTGAGCCCGTTGTTCGGCGGGACGAAGTCCCCCGTGGACGCCTTCACCTCGATCACGTCCCCGGGGATGGTGTGCTCGAACAGCCAGCCCGCCGGGGTCTCCTTGCTCGCGCCGCCCTTGGCGTCGGCCAGGCCGATGCAGCCGTGACTGGTGTTGGCCGTGCCGAACACCGCCGGGTCGGCCCAGTAGTTGCCGTGGATGAAGGTGCCCGAGGTGGTCAGCCGCATCGCGTGCGGGACGTCCTTGATGTCGTACTCGTCGCCCATCCCGACGGTCTGCGAGTTCATCCTGGTCACCCGGTACTTCTCGGAGACCACCAGCACGCCCCGGTAGGTGCTGTGCTTCGGGTCCCCGCCGGACACCTTGAGCGTGCGCACCACCTTGCCGCCCTGGCCGGCCCGGACGGTCAGGGTGTGGGCGTCCAGGTCCACCGTGGAGACCTGGGCCCGACCGATGGTGAACCGGACGTCCTTGGACTGGGTGCCGAAGTCGCCCGGCGCACCCTGCACGCCCTTGAGGCGCAGCGCCACCGCGACCTTGGTGCCGGCCGCCCAGTACGTCTTCGGCCGGACGTCCAGCCGCTGGTTGCCGAACCAGTGCGCGGCCACCTCGACGGGCGGGTCGGCCCTCACCAGCACCGCCTTCTCGACCGCCGCCCGGTCGGTGATCGGCCGGCTGAACCGCAGCGAGACCGGCATGCCGACGCCGACCGTGGAGCCGTCCTCCGGGGTGAAGAAGGCCACGAAGGTGTGCGCCCGGGCCACCGTCGAGAACGCCGTGTGCTGATTGGCCTTCTGCCCCTGGTCGTCCTCGGCCACCGAGTCCAGGGTGAACGCGGTACCGAGCGGCAGCGGACCCTTCGGCGTCCAGACCGCGCCGTCCTCGGAGACCGTCCCGGCCACCTCGGTGCCCTTGGCGTCGGCCAGCCGGACGGAGAGCAGCCTGCCCTGGGCCACCGAGACCCGGACCGAGCCGTCCGCCGGGACGTCCTGGGAGCCGTCGGCGGGCAGCGCGGTGATCGCCGCCCGGGAGGGGGGCGGCGGTGCCTGCCCCGGGGCGACCGCGTCCCCGGCCGTGGCCGGCGCGGCGCCGCCACCGCCGGCGCAACCCGTCAGCACGGCCAGGCACCAGCCCAGCGCCGCCGCACGCCGTGCCCAAAACCGTACTCGGGGCCGCATTCCGGGGCCTCCCGCCGTTTCCGTCCGATACCCCGGACAACGAGGGCAATCCCGGCAGGACACGCGGACGCCCGGGTGAATCCCACCCCGGCGGCCCACCGCGGCAGGCCGGCGCCCCCGCGCGCGCCCGTGGAGCCCGCCCCCCGGCCGCCATCCGCCGGTAAGCCACCGTTCAGCGGCTTCCGATCAGCAGGATCAGGGAAAGAGAAGGTGAACGGGGTCCGGGACACCCCGCCCAGGGAGGGTAGGGCCATGGCGTCAGGGCAGGAGCTGGAAGCCGGAGTGCGGCCGCGCGGCAGTGCCGGCACCGAGCCACCGTGGCCCGGCAGCTGGCAGCCGCTCGGCGCCCGTTTCCGTACCGACGCCCAGGGCCGCCAGGGCACCAACTTCGCGCTCTGGGCAGCCGGCGCCGAGGCCGTCGACCTCTGTCTCTTCGACGAGGACGGCGTGGAGAGCAGACACCGGCTCACCGAGCAGAACTTCCAGATCTGGCACGGCTTCCTGCCCGGCGTCCGCCCCGGCACCCGGTACGGCTTCCGCGTCCACGGCCGCTGGGACCCGTGGACCGGCGCCCGGTGGAACCCGGCCAAACTGCTGCTCGACCCGTACGCCCGGGCCATCGACGGCTCCTACACCTCCCACGACTCGGTCTGCTCCGCCGTCCGCAACTGGCCCGAGGCGGATGTCGCCGACACCGTCCGGGACAACCGCGACTCGGCCCGCCACGTGCCCCGGTCCGTCGTCGTCCACGACGACGACGACTGGTACGACGACCACCGCCCCAAGACCCCCTGGGCCGAGACCGTGCTGTACGAGCTGCACGTCCGCGGCTTCACCATGCGCCACCCCGAGGTGCCGCCGCAGCTGCGCGGCACCTACGCGGGCCTCGCCCACCCCGCCGCGATCGCCCACCTCACCGGGCTCGGCGTCACCGCCGTCGAGCTGCTGCCGGTGCACCAGTACGCCGGCGAGGACCACCTCCAGGCCCGCGGGCTGGGCAACTACTGGGGGTACAACACCGTCGGCTACTTCGCCCCGCACGCCGGCTACTCCGCCTCGGGCGGACGCGGCGGCCAGGTCGGCGAGTTCAAGCGGATGGTGCGCGCGCTGCACGCCGCCGGGATCGAGGTCGTCCTCGACGTGGTCTACAACCACACCGCCGAGGCCGCCGAGTTGGGCCCCACCCTGTCGCTGCGGGGCATCGACAACGCCGGGTACTACCGCCTCCCGCTGAACCGCCCGCGCGGCTACGCCGACTACACCGGCTGCGGCAACACCCTGGACACCCGCCGCCCGCAGGTGATCCGGCTGATCACCGACTCGCTGCGGTACTGGGTGACCGAGATGGGCGTGGACGGCTTCCGCTTCGACCTCGCCGCCGCGCTCGCCCGCGGCAGCGACGGCGTCGAGATGGACCACCCCTTCCTCGCCGCCGTCTCGCAGGACCCGGTCCTGAGCCGGGTCAAGCTGATCGCCGAACCCTGGGACGTCGGCCCGGGCGGCTACCAGGTCGGCGGCTTCCCCCCGCTGTGGGCCGAGTGGAACGACAAGTACCGCGACACCGTGCGGGACTTCTGGCGCGGCGCGCGTCCGGACGTCCGCGAGCTCGGCTACCGGCTCTCCGGCTCCTCCGACCTCTACCAGCGCGGCGGCCGGCGCCCCTACGCCTCGGTCAACTTCGTCACCGCGCACGACGGCTTCACCCTGCGCGACCTGGTCTCCTACAACCGCAAGCACAACGAGGCGAACGGCGAGGCCAACCGGGACGGCACCGACGACAACCGGTCCTGGAACCACGGCGTCGAGGGGGAGACCACCGATCCGGCGGTCAACGCCCTGCGCCTGCGCCAACTGCGCAACCTGATGGCCACGCTGCTGCTCTCCACCGGCGTCCCGATGATCACCGCCGGGGACGAGTTCGGCCGCACCCAGCTCGGCAACAACAACGCCTACTGCCAGGACAACGAGATCAGTTGGCTGGACTGGTCACTGCTGGACGACCCGGGCTGGTCCGGGCTGCGCGACCTCACCGCGCGCCTCGTCCGGCTCCGCCGCGACCACCCGGTGCTGCGGCAGCGGGCGTTCTTCTCCGGCCGGGCCGCCGCTCCCGGCGGCCAGCCCGACCTGGCCTGGTTCACCCCGCGCGGCAAGGAGATGACGGAGGCCGACTGGTTCGCCCCGACGGCCTGCCTCGGCATGCTGCTCTCCGGCGCCGCGATGTCCGAACGCGACCAGTACGGCAGTCCGTTGCGCGACGACAGCTTCCTGCTGCTGCTCAACGCCGGCCCCGATCCGGTGGCCTTCACCCTCCCCGGCGAGCCCTGGGCCGCACCGGACGCGGCGTACGAGACGGTGCTGGACACCGCCGCCGAACCGGCCGACCCGCCCCCCTCGCCGGACACCGCCCTGCCGGACACCGCCCTGCTGGGCGGCCGCTCGCTGCGCCTGCTGCGCGCACCCGCCCCTCGCTGACCGCGCACCCCACCGGCCCCGCGCCGGGGTGGCCGGTTCTCGTCGACAGGTGCGAAAAACCGGATGAGAAATGACGGGTACCCGACCTACGCTCACGGCGATGGCCGAGAACCAAGCCCCCGCCCCCACGCCCGCCCGCCGGTCCACGGTCCGCTCCCTGCTGCGCCTGTGGCCGTACGCCCGTGCGATCCGCTGGCGGCTGACCACCTCGGTCGGCGCCGCACTGCTCGCCGCACTCAGCGTGCTGCTCGTCCCGATCGTTCTCGGCCGAATCGTCGACGGGCCGATCACCGACCACGACCTCGGGGCGCTCTGGCCGCTGATCGGCCTGCTGCTGGCGCTCGGACTCTTCGAGGCGGCCCTGTTCTACGCCCGCCGGGTCATCCTGGCCAAGCCCCTGGCCGGGGTGGAGACGGCGATGCGCGGTGACCTCTTCGCCCGGCTGCAGCGCCTGCCGATCTCCTTCCACGATCGCTGGGGCTCCGGCCAGCTGCTCTCCCGGGCCACCGCCGACATGTACACCATGCGGCTGTTCCTGGCCTTCCCGCTGGTCTTCCTGATCGTCAACACCGCGACCTTCCTCGCCGGCACCGCGCTGATGTTCACCCAGGACTGGCGCCTCGCGCTGATCGTGCTGGTGCCCGCCGCCCCGCTGCTGGTGCTGACCCGGCGCTTCGAGGCCGGCTACTCCGGCGCCGCCCGCCGCGCCCAGGACCAGAACGGCGACCTCGCCACCGTGATCGAGGAGTCGATCCTCGGCATCCGCATCCTCAAGGCCTTCGGCCGCCACCGGTCGATGGCCGAGCGCTTCCGCGCCCGGACGCACGACCTGCGCCGCACCGAGCTGCGCAAGGCCGGCCTGCTCGCCAACCTCTGGGCGGTCATCGTCGGCCTGCCCGAGCTGGCCCTCGGCTGCGCGCTCGCGGTCGGCTGCTACCTGGTCGCGCACGACGAGCTGAGCACCGGCACCCTGGTCGCCTTCCTCTCCACCGCGCTCGCGCTGCGCTGGCCGGTCGAGTCGCTCGGCTGGCTGCTCGCCTACGCCAACGAGGCCGCCACCGCCACCGACCGCTTCTTCGAGGTGCTGGACGAACCCGAGCCGGCCGACGCCCCGCACCCGGTCACCGCGCGGGACACCACCCCTTCGCAGGGCACCGCCCCTTCCCCGGGCACCGCCCCGGACGGCATCCGGCTCACCGGCGTCCGCTTCCGCTACCCGGACGCCCCGCCCGACAGCCCCGACCTGCTCCAGGGAATCGACCTGCACATCCGCAGCGGCGAGACGATGGCCCTGGTCGGCGCCACCGGCAGCGGCAAGACCACCCTCACCGCGCTGCTCCCCCGGCTGTACGAGGCCACCGCCGGCACCATCACCCTGGACGGCCGGTCCGTCCGCGAGCTCTCCCGGGAGCGGCTGCGCGAGCTGGTGTCGGTCGCCTTCGAGGAGCCCACCCTGTTCTCGGCCACCGTCCGGGAGAACGTGCTGATGGGCGCGCCCGGCGCCGGCCCCGACCAGCTCGGCGCCGCGCTCGCCACCGCCCAGGCCGACTTCGTCGGGAAGCTGCCCGACGGGGTCGAGACCGAGGTCGGCGAGCAGGGCCTGAGCCTGTCCGGCGGCCAGCGCCAACGGCTCGCGCTGGCCCGCGCGGTGGTCGGCGCCCCGGCCTTCCTCGTCCTGGACGACCCGCTCTCCGCACTGGACGTGCACACCGAGGCGCTCGTCGAGCGGGCCCTGCGCCAGGTGCTCGGCTCCACCACCGCGCTGGTGGTGGCCCACCGGCCGAGCACCGTCCTGCTCGCCGACCGAGTCGCGGTGCTCGCGGACGGCCGGATCGAGGCCGTCGGCACCCACCAGGAGCTGCTGCGCACCTCGGCGCGCTACCGCGAACTGATGTCGGGCGAGGCCGCCCTGGTACCGGAGAGGGGCTCCGCCCGATGACCACCACGATCGAGCCCGCCGAGAAGGCCACGAAGGCCGCGCCGGAGGAGGAGCTGCCCCCGCCGCCGGCCGACGAGGAGGACATCCCCGTCCCGCCGGGCGCGCCCCGGGCGCTGCTGCGCTCACTGCTCGGCCCGCACCGGGCCCGGATCACCGTCGCGATGACGGTGATCCTGCTCCAGCAGGCGGCGCTGCAGTCCGGGCCGCTGCTGGTGGCGATCGCGATGGACCGGGGCATCCCGGCCCTGCGCGACCACGACGCCGGCCCGCTGGTCGCGGTGATCACCGCCTACCTCTCCTTCGCGCTGCTGAGCACCGTGCTCCAGTGGGCCTTCATCAAGATCAGCGCCCGGATCAATCAGGACATCCTGGTGGAGCTGCGCGGCCGGATCTTCCGGCACGCCCAGCGGCTCAGCCTGGACTTCCACGAGCGCTACACCTCGGGCCGGATCATCTCCCGCGCCACGTCCGACGTGGACGCGCTGCGCGAGCTGCTCTCCGAGGGCCTGCAGGAGCTGCTCACCGTCTTCCTCTCGGTCTTCTACATCTCGGTGCTGCTGCTGGTGATGGACTGGCGGCTCGGCCTGGTCTCGCTGGCCTCCTTCGTCCCGCTCTTCCTGATCGCCCGTTCGTTCCGGAGCCGCTCGCGCCGGGTCTACCGCCGCTCGCGCACCTCGGCCGCGTCGCTGATCGTGCGCTTCACAGAGACCATGAACGGCATCCGCCCCGTCCAGGCCTTCCGCCGCGAGCGGGCCAACGACGCCGCGTTCGCCGTGGTCAACCGGCAGTCGGCCGCCGCCACGGCGGACGGCCTGCTGGAGATCGCCCGCTACGTCGGCCTCTCCCGCGCCACCGCGAACGTCTGGAGCGCCGGGGTGGTGCTGTTCGGCGCGTTCCTGGTCACCGACGGCGCCGTGGAGCTCGGCGTGCTCACCGGCTTCGTGCTCTACCTGCGCCGGCTGTTCGACCCGATCGACCAGCTGGCGATGTTCCTGAACAGCTACCAGTCGGCCGCCGCCGCCCTGGAGAAGATCGCCGGCCTGCTCGCCCACGAGCCGACCGTCGCCGAGCCCGCCGAACCGAAGGAGCTCCCCGACCCACCTGCGAAGTCCCTGGCAAAGGGGCGCGAGGTGCACTTCGAGAGGACGAGCTTCGGCTACCGCTCCGGCAAGGAGGTGCTGCCCGCCTTCGACCTGGTGCTGCCGGCCGGCCAGACCGTGGCCGTGGTCGGGGCGACCGGTGCGGGCAAGTCGACCGTCGCCAAGCTGCTGGCCCGCTTCTACGACCCGACGGGCGGGCGGATCACCCTCGACGGGGTGGACCTGCGCGACCTCGCCACGCCCGAGCTGCGCCGCGGGGTGGTCATGGTGACGCAGGAGTCCTTCCTGTTCTCCGGCACCGTCGCCGAGAACATCGGGATCGGCCGCCCCGGCGCCTCCCGCGAGGAGGTCGAGCAGGCCGCCCGGGACATCGGCGCGTACGAGTTCGTCGCCGCGCTGCCGGACGGCTTCGACACCGACGTGCGCAAGCGCGGCGGCCGGATCTCGGCCGGCCAGCGCCAGCTGGTCGCCTTCGCCCGCGCGCTGCTGGCCGACCCGGCGGTGCTGATC
Source organism: Kitasatospora sp. NPDC050463 (assembly GCF_040655255.1). Taxonomy (NCBI): domain Bacteria; kingdom Bacillati; phylum Actinomycetota; class Actinomycetes; order Kitasatosporales; family Streptomycetaceae; genus Kitasatospora; species Kitasatospora sp. NPDC050463. The sequence goes on along the minus strand of NZ_JBFAJO010000041.1, from coordinate 30,783 downwards.
CTGGACGAGGCGACCAGTTCACTGGACGTCCCGGGCGAGCAGGCCGTCCAGCGGGCGATGCGCACGGTGCTGGCCGGACGAACGGCCGTGATCATCGCCCACCGGCTCTCCACCGTCGAGATCGCCGACCGCGTCCTGGTGATGGACCAGGGCCGGATCGTCGAGGACGGCACCCCGCAGGAGCTGATCGACGGCTCGGGCCGCTTCGCCGAGCTGCACCAGGCCTGGCGGGACAGCCTGGTCTGACCCCCACCCCTCGGTAATAGCCTCTAGGCCCTTTCGTCCATTACCGAAAGGGCCTAGAGTGAGGTGCGGGCCTTACCGGCCCGGGGCCGACGACCGAGGGAGCGGGACGTGACCGACCGGACGCACTGGCAGGACTGGCAGCGCAGCTGGGACCGCCAGCAGGAGTGGTACCTGCCCGACCGCGAGGAGCGGTTCCGCGCCATGCTCGACGTCGTCGAGGCCGTCACCGGCCCCGCGCCGCGCGTCCTCGACCTGGCCTGCGGCACCGGCAGCATCAGCGAGCGGCTGCTCGCCCGACTGCCCGGCGCGGTCAGCGTCGGCGTGGACCAGGACCCGGCACTGATGGCCATCGCCCGCGGCCTCTTCGCCGACGACCCCCGGTTCACCCTGGTGACCGCCGACCTGACCGATCCGGACTGGGCCGCCCGGCTCCCGCCCGGCCCGTTCGACGCCGTGGTGACCGCCACCGCCCTGCACTGGCTGCGCACCGACGACCTCGTCCGGCTCTACGGAGACCTCGCCAAGCTGGTCCGCCCCGGTGGAGTCCTCCTCAACGCCGACCACACCCCCGAACCGTCGATCCCGCTGCTCACCGCCGCGACGGAGGCCTTCCAGCAGCGGCGCCAGGTGCGCGAGAAGGCCGAAGGCGTCCTCGACTGGGCCGAGTGGTGGGCGGCAGCCGAGGCCGACCCGCTGCTCGCCGAGCAGGTCGCCGCCCGCAACGCCCTCTACGGCTCGCACGCCGACGGCGCGTCGCACCCCGCCGACTGGCACACCGCGCGGCTCGTCGAGGCCGGGTTCCTTGAGGCCGGGGTGGCCTGGCGCTCCGTCACCGACGCCCTGGTCGCCGCCGTCCGCTAGGTCCGGTCCGGCCGATCCCGCCGGGCAGGGCCTGGGCCGGTCCGACGAGAGCGGTGGGGAGGGCCGGACCGGCCGGCCCTCCCCACCGCTCTCACCGCAGCAGCCCCGCGTCCATCCCCACCGACTCGGCCGGCAGGGCCACCAGGCCCAGCTCGGCCGGCGAGGCCAGCCGCGGATGGGCCGGCAACACCCGGACGGTGTAACCGAACGGGCCCGTCCGGCACAGCTCCAGCGAGCCCTCGTACCGGGTGCGCCCGTCGAGGTCCGGCCCGCCGACCGGCTTGAGGGCCAGCAGGCAGGCCTCCGAGATGCCGTCCGCCTCGTCCACCCGCCCGGAGACCACCTGCACCTCGACCTCACCGGGCTCCAGCACACCCAGCGCGACCTGCACCCGCAGCGCCAGCGAGCTGCCCAGCTCCTGCGCCTCGTCCGGGCACTCCGCCTCGACGTGCTCGACCCGGACGGCCGGCCAGGCCTCCCGGACCCGTGCCTTCCAGGCGGCCAGCTCACGCGCCCCCGCGTACGGGACCGTCACCCGCCCGCCCGCCTCCGGTCGCTCGGAGCCGGCGCCGACGCTCCCTTCGCCCCGGGGCGGGCCCGCCGGACCGGCCGCGGCTGCCGCGAGCTCCCGCTGGGCCAGCGCCGCCGGGGTGTACAGCCGCTCGACGTACTCGCGGACCATCCGCCCGGCCAGCACCTTGGGCCCGAGGGTGACCAGGGTGTGCCGGACCATGGCGATCCAGCGGTGCGGCAGCCCGTCCGCGCCCCGGTCGTAGAACCGGGCGGCCACCTGGTGCTCGATCAGGTCGTACAGCGCGGCGGCCTCGATGTCGTCCCGCCGCTCGGCCTCGCCGCTCTCCGGGTCGAGGGCGCCGCCGCTCTCGTCGGCGGTGGGGATCGCCCAGCCGTTCTGGCCGTCGTACCACTCGTCCCACCAGCCGTCCAGGACGGACAGGTTGAGGCAGCCGTTCAGCGCGGCCTTCATGCCCGAGGTGCCGCAGGCCTCCAGCGGGCGCAGCGGGTTGTTCAGCCAGACGTCGCAGCCCGGGTAGAGGTGGCGGGCCATCGCCATGTCGTAGTCCGGCAGGAAGACGATCCGGTGCCGGACGGCCGGGTCGTCGGCGAACGCGACCATCTGCTGGATCAGCCGCTTGCCGCCGTCGTCGGCCGGGTGGGCCTTGCCGGCGACCACGATCTGCACCGGCCGGGTGGGGTGCAGCAGCAGGGCGCGCAGCCGCTCCTGGTCGCGCAGCATCAGGGTGAGCCGCTTGTAGGAGGGCACCCGGCGGGCGAACCCGATGGTGAGCACGTCCGGGTCGAGTACCGAGGAGACCCAGCCGAGCTCGGCCTCGCCGGCGCCGCGCTGGCGCCAGGAGGCGCGCAGCCGGTGGCGGGCCTCGTCCACGAGCTGGGCGCGCAGGCTGCGCCGCAGCTCCCAGATCTCGGTGTTGCCGATCCGCTCCAGACCGGTCCAGCGCTTGGCGTCGCCGGTGGTCATGGCGTCCTCGGCGCGGTCGGCGCCGATCTCGGCGGCGCCGAGCCGGACGACCGCCGGGTCGATCCAGGTCGCCGCGTGGACGCCGTTGGTGACCGAGGTGATCGGGACCTCGGCGGCGTCGAAGCCCGGCCAGAGCCCGTTGAACATGGACCGGCTGACCGCGCCGTGGAGGGTGGAGACGCCGTTGGCGCGCTGGGCGAGCCGCAGGCCCATCGCGGCCATGTTGAACAGCTTCGGGTCCCCGCCGCGCCAGGTCTCGGCGCCGAGGGCGAGCACCTGCTCGGCCGGGACGCCGGGCAGCGCGGCGTCCCCGCCGAAGTGGCGGGCCACCAAGTCCCGGTCGAACCGGTCGATGCCGGCCGGGACGGGCGTGTGGGTGGTGAACAGGGTGCCGGCGCGGACGGCCTCCAGGGCGGCGGCGAAGTCCAGGCCGGGCTCGGCCGGACCGTCGGCGATCAGCTCGCGGATCCGCTCGACGCCGAGGAAGCCGGCGTGTCCCTCGTTGGTGTGGAAGACCTCGGGGGCGGGGTGGCCGGTGAGCCGGCAGTAGGCGCGGACCGCGCGGACGCCGCCGATGCCGAGCAGCATCTCCTGGAGCAGCCGGTGCTCGCTGCCGCCGCCGTACAGGCGGTCGGTGACGTCGCGCTCGGCGGCCGAGTTGGCCTCGATGTCGGAGTCGAGCAGCAGGAGCGGGACGCGCCCGACCTGGGCCCGCCAGACGTGCGCGGCCAGGGTGCGGCCGCCGGGCAGCGCGAGGTCGATCCGGCAGGGGGCGCCGTCACCCTCCCGGAGCAGCGTGACGGCGAGTTCGTCCGGGTCGAGGAGCGGGTAGCGCTCCTGCTGCCAGCCGTCCCGGTTGAGGGACTGCCGGAAGTAGCCGTGCCGGTAGAACAGTCCCACGCCGATGAGCGGGACGCCGAGGTCGCTGGCCGCCTTGAGGTGGTCGCCCGCCAGGATGCCGAGCCCGCCGGAGTACTGGGGCAGCGCCGCGGCGATGCCGTACTCGGGTGAGAAGTAGGCGATGGCGGCGGGTTGCGCGGCGCCGCCGGCCGGTTGGTCGAGGCCGTGCTGGGCGGCCTGGTACCAGCGCGGGCCGGCCAGGTACTCCCGCAGGTCCTCGGCGAGGTCGCCGAGCCTGCGCAGGAACCGGCGGTCGGTGGCGAGCGCGGCGAGCCGGGCGGCCGGGACCTCGCCCAGCAGGCGCACCGGATCCTCCCCGGTGGCCGCCCAGACCTCCGGGTCCACGGACCGGAAGAGGTCCCTGGTCTCGGGGTGCCAGGACCAGCGCAGGTTGAGAGCCAGCTCGTGCAACGGCTGGAGTTGTTCGGGCAGGACGGTGCGGACGGTGAATCTGCGGATTGCCTTCACGGCGTGAAGCGTAGCCCCGGCGCCCGTCGTGAGGGTGCGTCAAGTGGGCTATTGGGCCTCCGTTCGGCCTATTGATGAGATCGCATTCGGCGCATTGGGCTGCACAGGGGGCGCGCGCGGCGCACGTTCCGCCGGATCGCGCTACCAATGCGTGAACACTGCGGAACAGATCCATTTCCACCGGCGGAGCCGCCCCGGACAAAGCCCGAAACTACTGTCGTACCGCTGCAAAAGTCTTGTCGCCGGTGCGACTATGAACCAAGGTCGTGGAAGCTGCGGGGAGTGCGGCGACGGGTGGCGCCCTCCTTGAAGCAGCACGTCCGAATCCTTTTCGCGTTGATCGATTCCCAACCTCCTTAGCCCATTCGGCGCTCACCTCGCACCGATGCGTGTCCTCGAACTCGGCCTGCTCGTTCACGGGTGGGCTGGGTCGCCCAGGGGCGTGCCCCGAGAGGCGTGCGCCGGGATGCGCGCGGGCTCTCGGGAGCCCCGCCACGGGCTCGGCGGGAGCGGGGCAGGTTGCCGGAGACGGCGGCGCGGGCAGGCTTCCGGTCGCACGTCCTCCCCACCCAGCAGTCCTCCCGGTACTCCCCCGGCCCGCCCCCGGCCCGCGGGAGCTGCCGCCGATCTCGGGCAGGAGTTTGGCATGCACGGCGACACGCGGGACCAGTCCACACCGGTGGCCGAAAGCCACGACGCAGCGGTCGCGGAATCCGCCGGACGGATGGATTCTGACACTCGGACAGACGCGGCGATGCCGGGCCCCCGGGAGGCCGGGGCCATCCGTACGGAGCAGACCGAACCGGCCCGACAACCCGGGGCCGAGGAGAACCGGCCGGCGGCACCCCGCAGGCGCACCACCACGCGCCGCACCGCCGCCACCGGCGCCGAGGTCACCGCCACCGGCACCGGGGCCGCCGCGAAGGCCGACCCGGCAAGCCGCCGGGCGCCCGCCCGCGGCGCGGCCCGCGCGTCCGCCGACCCCGAGCCCGCCACCCGCAAGCCGGCCGCCCGAAAGCCCCCCGCCCGCAAGCCCGCCGCCCGAAAGACGACAGAGAGCGACACCGTGATCGGCCGCATCCCCGTCCTGGACGTCAGCCCCCTCGTCGACGCCGGCCGTCGCCCGGCCAAGGCGGTGGTCGGCGAGACCTTCGCGGTCACCGCGACGGTGTTCCGCGAGGGCCACGACGCGGTGAATGCCAACGTCGTCCTGCGCGACCCGCGCGGCCGCAGCGGCCCGTGGACGCCGATGCGCGAACTCGCCGAGGGCACCGACCGCTGGGGCGCGCACGTCACCCCGACCGCACCCGGCCGCTGGTCCTACCTGGTGGAGGCGTGGAGCGACCCGCTCGCCACCTGGCGCAAGGTGGCCGCGGTGAAGCTGCCCGCCGGGATCGACACCGCGCTGGTGCTGGAGGAGGGCGCGCTGCTGCTGGAACGGGCCGCGGGCGGCGTGCCGAAGAAGGAGGGCCGGGCGCACATCCTGGCCGCGGTGGACGCGCTGCGCGACACCGGTCTGCCACCGCTGTCCCGGCTGGCCGCCGCGCTCGCCCCCGAGGTGCTCGACCTGCTGGCCCGCTACCCGCTGCGCGAACTGGTGAGCGCCTCCCGCCCGCTGCCCCTCCAGGTGGACCGCGAGCGCGCGCTGTACGGATCCTGGTACGAGTTCTTCCCCCGCTCGGAGGGCGCGGTGGTCGACCCGTCCGGCGTCGAGCCGCCGCGTTCGGGCACCCTGCGCACCGCCGCCGAGCGGCTGCCCGCCGTCGCCGCGATGGGCTTCGACGTGGTCTACCTGCCGCCGGTCCACCCGATCGGGCGAGCCTTCCGCAAGGGCCCGGACAACGCCCTGACGGCCGGTCCGCACGACGTCGGCTCGCCCTGGGCGATCGGTTCGCCGGAGGGCGGCCACGACGCCGTCCACCCGGACCTCGGCACCATCGAGGACTTCGACCACTTCGTCGCCGAGGCCGGGGCGCTGCACCTGGAGGTGGCCCTGGACTTCGCGCTGCAGTGCTCGCCGGACCACCCCTGGGTGAACAAGCACCCGGAATGGTTCAGTCACCGCGCCGACGGCACCATCGCCTATGCCGAGAACCCGCCGAAGAAGTACCAGGACATTTATCCGATCAACTTCGACCAGGACATGGACGGAATCGTCAAGGAAACGCTCCGCGTCCTGCGCTTCTGGATGACCCACGGCGTCCGGATCTTCCGGGTCGACAACCCGCACACCAAGCCGGTGCTGTTCTGGGAGAAGGTGCTGGCCGACATCGCCCGGACCGACCCGGATGTCGTGTTCCTGGCAGAGGCGTTCACCCGGCCCGCGATGATGCAGACGCTCGGGAAGATCGGCTTCCACCAGTCGTACACGTACTTCACCTGGCGCACCACCAAACAGGAGCTCACCGACTACCTCACCGAGCTCTCCGGTGACGCCGCCGCCTACATGCGGCCGAACTTCTTCGCCAACACCCCGGACATCCTGCACGCCTACCTGCAGACCGGCGGCCGGGCCGCGTTCGCGATCCGCGCGGTGCTGGCCGCCACCCTCTCCCCCAGCTACGGCGTCTACGCCGGTTACGAGCTGTACGAGAACGAGCCGGCCCACCCGGGCTCGGAGGAGTACCTGCACTCCGAGAAGTACGAACTCCGGCCCCGCGACTGGACCCGCACCGACACCCTCGCCCCGCTGCTCACCGTGCTCAACCGGCTGCGCCGCCGGCACCCCTCGCTCCAGCAGCTGCGCGGCCTGCGCTTCCATCCCACCGACAACGACCAGGTGCTCGCCTTCTCCAAGACGGCCACCACGGCCGACGGCCTGACCGACCACGTCGTCACGGTGGTCAACCTCGACCCGCACCACGTCCAGGAGGCCACCGTCACCCTCGACGGGGACGGCCCGTTCGCGGTGCACGACGAACTCACCGGCGCCGCCTACACCTGGGGCCGGCACAACTACGTCCGGCTCGATCCCTCAGCCGAGCCGGCTCACCTCCTCACGGTTCGGAGGAACCCAGCGTGACAGTGAACGAGCCCGTTCCCGACACCTTCCCCGAGACCTCGAAGAAGAACCTGGACCCGGAGTGGTTCAAGCGTGCGGTCTTCTACGAGGTGCTGGTGCGGTCCTTCCAGGACAGCAACGGCGACGGGATCGGGGACCTCAGGGGGCTCACGTCCAAGCTCGACTACCTCCAGTGGCTCGGGGTCGACTGCCTCTGGCTGCCGCCGTTCTTCGCCTCGCCGCTGCGCGACGGCGGGTACGACGTCGCGGACTACAAGTCGGTCCTGCCGGAGTTCGGCGACCTCGCCGACTTCATGGAGTTCGTCGACGCCGCGCACCTGCGCGGCATGCGCGTGGTCATCGACTTCGTCATGAACCACACCAGCGACCAGCACCCCTGGTTCCAGGCCTCCCGGGAGGACCCGGACGGCCCGTACGGCGACTTCTACATGTGGGCCGACGACGACAAGCAGTACCCGGACGCCCGGATCATCTTCGTCGACACCGAGACCTCCAACTGGACCTACGACCCGGTGCGCAAGCAGTACTTCTGGCACCGCTTCTTCTCCCACCAGCCGGACCTCAACTACGACAACCCCCGGGTCCAGGACGAGATGATCGCCGGGCTGCGGTTCTGGCTCGACCTCGGCATCGACGGCTTCCGGCTGGACGCCGTGCCGTACCTGTTCGCCCGGGAGGGAACCAACTGCGAGAACCTGCCGGAGACGCACGAGTTCCTCCAGCGGGTCCGCAAGGAGATCGACGCCGACTACCCCGACACCGTGCTGCTCGCCGAGGCCAACCAGTGGCCGGAGGACGTCGTCGACTACTTCGGCGACTTCGCCTCCGGCGGCGACGAGTGCCACATGGCGTTCCACTTCCCGGTGATGCCGCGCATCTTCATGGCGGTCCGCCGGGAGTCCCGCTACCCGGTGTCGGAGATCCTCGCCAAGACCCCGCGCATCCCGCACGGGTGCCAGTGGGGCATCTTCCTGCGCAACCACGACGAGCTGACCCTGGAGATGGTCACCGACGAGGAGCGCGACTACATGTACGCGGAGTACGCCAAGGACCCCCGGATGCGCGCCAACGTGGGCATCCGCCGCCGGCTCGCCCCGCTGCTGGAGAACGACCGCAACCAGATCGAGCTGTTCACCGCCCTGCTGCTCTCCCTGCCGGGCTCCCCGGTGCTCTACTACGGGGACGAGATCGGCATGGGCGACAACATCTGGCTGGGCGACCGGGACGGCGTGCGCACGCCGATGCAGTGGACCCCGGACCGCAACGCGGGTTTCTCGTCCGCCGACCCGGGCAGGCTCAGTCTGCCGCCCATCATGGATCCGGTGTACGGCTACCAGGTGACCAACGTCGAGGCGCAGCAGAGCAGTTCGAGTTCACTGCTGCACTGGACGCGTCGCATGATCGAGATCCGCAAGCTCAACTCGGCTTTCGGCCTCGGCACGTACACCGAACTGCCCTCCAGCAATCCCGCGGTCCTGGCCTTCGTGCGCGAGCACGAGGGCGACCTGGTCATGTGCGTGAACAACTTCTCGCGGTTCGCGCAGCCGACCGAACTCGACCTGCGGCAGTACGGGGGCCGGTACCCGGTCGAGCTGATCGGCGGGGTGCGCTTCCCCTCGATCGGCGAGTGGCCGTACCTGCTCACCCTCGCCGGACACGGCTTCTACTGGTTCCAGCTCCGGCAACCGCCACGCCTGAGCGGCACCAGGCGATCGAAGTAACGATCCGTCAGGGACACCTGCTTCACCAAACCCTCCGGGGGCGCGCGAGTTGTACACCCCGCGCCCCCGGAGGTCTCTGCACCACCGCGTACGGAGAACAGCCCAACGGCCACCCACACGAAGGCGTGACACCTGAGCACCGCTCGCGTGCCTTCGCCGCCGCGCCGCCGAAATCCGGAAGACTGACGGACCCGGCCAGACCCGTCGGGCAGTCCGCCCGCTTCCGGGGAAAGGGAGTCATGTCCGAAACCTCCCGTTCTCAAGCCGATGTGCACCGCGACACCCCCGCCGGCTCCACGCCGGTGGGCACCCGTGGAGCCGCGGCCCGGAGAACCGCCCTGGGGGTCAGCGAACTCGTCCAGGCGGCCCTGCCGCTGATCGCCGAGTGGCTCCCCACCCAGCGCTGGTACGCCGGCAAGGGACGGCCCATCACCGGCCTCACCCCCGTGGTCGGCACCCCGCTCCAGGTCGGCGACCCGGCCCTGCTGCACCTGCTGCTGCGGGTCGAGCACGCCACCACCGCCGGCGCGCCCCACGGCGACATCTACCAGCTGCTGCTCGGCATCCGCTCGGAGGGGCCGGCCGACATCGAGCCGACCGCCGTCCTCGGCCGGCTCAACCAGGGCCCCTACGACGGCGCGGCGCTCTACGACGCGGTGCACGACCCCGAGCTGACCGGGCGGCTGCTGGAGCACCTCGCCACCGGCGACCGGTTCGGCTCGCTGTCCTTCCGCCGCACCCCCGGCTCCGGGCTGCCCACCAACCTCCCCGGGCGCGCCTCCACCGCCGAGCAGTCCAACAGCTCGGTCATCTACGGCACCTCGTACATCCTCAAGCTGTTCCGCCGCGTCCACCCCGGCACCAACCCCGACCTGGAGCTCTCGCTGGCGCTCTCCCGGGCCGGCTCCACCCGGATCCCCCGGGTGGCGGCCTGGTTCGAGAGCCGGCTGGAGCGCGCCGAGCCGGCCACCCTCGGGCTGCTCCAGCGCTACCTGCCGGAGGCCGAGGACGGCTGGGAGCTGGCACTGGACCAGGTCGGCCGGCTCAAGGGCGACCCATCCCCCGGCAACTTCGCGATCGAGGCGCACCGGCTCGGCCGCGCCACCGCCGAGGTCCACCGGGTACTGGCCCGCTCGATGCCGGTCGCCCGGCTGGACCGCACCCAGACCCGGCAGCTGGCCACCGCGATGGCCGACCGCCTCGACAGCGCGGTGGCCGCCGTACCCGGGCTGCTCCGCTACCGGGCCGCCCTGCGCACCGCCTTCCAGCAGCTCGCCGACGCCCACCCGGACGGCATGCCGGTCCAGCGGATCCACGGCGACCTCCACCTCGGGCAGGCCATGCGCACCCCGCACGGCTGGGTGCTGCTGGACTTCGAAGGCGAGCCGGCCAAGTCCGTCGCCGAGCGGCGCGAACCGCAGACCGCGCTGCGGGACGTCGCCGCGATGCTCCGCTCCTTCGACTACGCGGCCGCCCACCTGCTGGCCGGCGCGCCGCCCGACCCCGAGCTGGCCCACCTCGCCGCCGCCTGGGCACAGCGCAACCGCACCGCCTTCTGCGCCGGCTACACCGCCGGCGGCGGCACCGACCCGGCCGCCTCGCCCGAGCTGATGCGCGCCCTGGAGATCGACAAGGCGGTGTACGAGGTGGTCTACGAGGCCCGCCACCGGCCCGGCTGGCTGCCGATCCCGCTGGCCGCGATCAACCGGCTGGCCCTGACCGTCTGACGGCCCACCGCCCGACCCGCTCCGCGCCCGACCGCGGAGGACTCCCACCCCCGCCACCGACGCCCCCGGCCACCCCGATTCCGCAGGAGGACCACGCCGTGACGCCGCTCGACCCGCCCGGCCGCACCACCCGTACCGTGCCTGCCACCTTCCTGGCGGGCCCGGACTCCCCCCAGCGCGAGCCGTCGACGGCGGCCCGGCGGGCCGAACCGCGGCCCCCGGCGTCCGCCGCCGCCCCCGTCCCCGCCCCCGCCCCCGACGGCCCGGCCGCCGCGCCGGCCGGAGCACTGCGGCTGCCCGAGGCGCCACTGCCGCCGGCCGAGGTGGACCGGCTGGTCGCCGGCCTGCACCACGACCCGCACGGCCTGCTCGGCGCCCACCCGGTGCACGGCGGCACCGCGATCCGGGTGCTGCGCCCCTTCGCGGAGCGGGTGGTGGTGGAGACCGCGCACGGCCCGGCCGAGCTCACCCACCAGCAGAACGGCCTCTTCACCGGCCTGCTGGCCGGCGCCGGGGTGCCCGAGTACCGGCTGCTGGTGACCTACCCCGGCGGCGAGCCGCTCCGGCAGCACGACGGCTACCGCACCGCGCCCACCCTCGGCGAGCTGGACCTGCACCTGATCTCCGAGGGCCGGCACGAGCAGCTCTGGCGGGCGCTCGGCTCGCACGTGCGCACCGTCGACGGGGTGTCCGGCACCGCCTTCGCGGTCTGGGCGCCGAACGCGGTGGGCGTCCGGCTGATCGGGGACTTCAACCACTGGGACGGCACCGCGTACCCGATGCGCTCGCTCGGCTCGTCCGGAGTCTGGGAGCTGTTCGTGCCGGGCCTGGCCGAGGGCGCCCAGTACAAGTACGAGATCCGCACCCGGCAGGGCTGGGTACTCGACAAGGCCGACCCGCTGGCCCGGGCCGCGCAGTGCCCGCCGGGCACCGCCTCGGTCGTCACCTCCTCCGCCTACCGCTGGCAGGACGGCGAGTGGATGGCCCGCCGGGCCCGCGCCGCGCACCACCGGTCGCCGATGTCGGTCTACGAGCTGCACCTGCCGTCCTGGCGGCCCGACCTCACCACCTACCGAGCGATCGCCGACGAACTACCCAAGTATCTCAAGGAGTTGAACTTCACCCACGTGGAGCTCATGCCGGTGATGGAGCACCCGTTCGGCGGCTCCTGGGGCTACCAGGTGTCCGGTTACTACGCCCCCACCGCCCGGCTCGGCAGCCCGGACGACTTCCGCCACCTGGTCGACACCCTGCACCGGCACGGCATCGGGGTGATCGTCGACTGGGTGCCCGCGCACTTCCCCAAGGACGACTTCGCCCTCGCCCGCTTCGACGGCGAGCCGCTGTACGAGCCGGCCGACCCGTTGCGCGCCGAGCACCCCGACTGGGGCACCCTGGAGTTCGACTACGGCCGGACCGAGGTGCGCAACTTCCTGGTCGCCAACGCGGTGTACTGGTGCGAGGAGTTCCACATCGACGGCCTGCGGGTGGACGCCGTCGCCTCGATGCTCTACCTCGACTATTCCCGCGAGGGCGGCGCCTGGACGCCCAACCGGTACGGCGGCCGGGAGAACCTGGACGCGGCCGCCTTCCTGCAGGAGATGAACGCCACCGTCTACCGGCGCTGCCCCGGCGTGGTCACCATCGCCGAGGAGTCCACCGCCTGGGACGGCGTCACCCGGCCCACCGACGGCGGCGGCCTGGGCTTCGGCCTGAAGTGGAACATGGGGTGGATGCACGACTCGCTGGTCTACATGTCCAAGGAGCCGGTGCACCGCAAGTACCACCACAACGAGATCACCTTCTCGATGGTGTACGCCTACTCCGAGAACTACGTCCTGCCGATCTCGCACGACGAGGTGGTGCACGGCAAGCAGGCGCTGGTGTCCAAGATGCCCGGCGACTGGTGGCAGCAGCGCGCCAACCACCGCGCCTACCTGGGCTTCATGTGGGCCCACCCGGGCAAGCAACTCCTCTTCATGGGACAGGAGTTCGCCCAGGGTGCGGAGTGGGACCACGAGCAGGGCCCGCAGTGGTGGGTACTCGACGAGCAGGCGTGGCCGGCCGCCCAGGAGCACCTCGGGGTGCGACGCCTGGTCCGCGACCTCAACCGCCACTACCTCGACGCCCCCGCGCTCTGGGAGCAGGACACCACCCCGGACGGCTTCCGCTGGCTGGACGGCGGCGCGGCCGAGGACAACCTGCTCTCCTTCGTCCGGTACGCCGCCGACGGCACCCCGCTGGTCGCCGTCTGCAACTTCTCCCCCGTCGTCCGCCACGGCCACCGGGTCGGACTGCCCGCCCTCGACGGCCGCGAGCAGCTCTGGGAGGAGGTGCTGAACACCGACGCCGAGACCTACGGCGGCGCCGGCATCGGCAACTCCCACCCGGTGAAGACCGAGTCCGTCCCCTGGAACGACCAGCCCCGCAGCGCCGAACTCGTCCTCCCCCCGCTCGCCACCCTCTGGCTCCGCCCGGCCTGACCGGGGCCCGGCCGGCGCCGAAGACCGATTCCGGCGCCGGCCGCACCGGGCCTCCACCGGGACCTCCGGCCCTTGCCCCCCTCGGGTGCCTCTGCTCGCGAACAGGGGTTCGCAGTGCGAAGGTATGGTCGATATGACCACTTGCTGAGACGAGGGACGGAGAGACCCACGTGGCGCGCAGCGTGTACGTGACCGGGATCGACCGGGGGGACGGCCGGCAGGCCGTCGAGCTCGGGGTCATGGAACTGCTCACCCGCCAGGTGGACCGGGTCGGGGTGTTCCGGCCCCTGGTGCACGCCCACGCGCCCGGCGAGCGCGGCTCCGACCACGTCGTCGAGCTGCTGCGCACCCGCTACCGGGTCGACCTGCCGGCCGCCGAGCTCTACGGCCTCACCTACGAGGAGGCGGCCGCCCTCCAGGCCGCCCAGGGCCAGGACGAGCTGGTCTCCACCCTCGTCGACCGGTTCCGGGCGCTGGAGCGGCGCTGCCAGGCGGTACTGGTGCTCGGCACCGACTTCGCGGACACCAACATCCCCGACGAGCTGGCCTTCAACGCCCGGCTCGCCAACGAGTTCGGCGCCGCGGTGCTGCCGGTGGTCGGCGGCCACTCGGAGGACCCGGCGGCCGTGATCGCCGAGGTCCGCAACGCCCACCGCGCCTACACCGACCTCGGCTGCGAGACCCTGGCGATGGTCGCCAACCGGGTCGCCCCCGGCGCCAAGCAGCGGATCCAGCGCACGCTCACCGAGAAGCTGCCGATCCCCGCCTACGTCATCCCGGAGGAGCCGGCGCTGGCCGCGCCGACCGTCGCCCAGCTGGTCGAGGCCACCGGCGCCGAGGTCCTGATCGGCGACGCCGCCGGCCTGGCCCGCGACGTCCGCGGCTTCGTCTTCGGCGGCGCCATGCTGCCGACCTTCCTGGACGCGCTGACCGAGGGCGCCCTGGTGGTCACCCCCGGGGACCGCGCCGATCTGGTGATCGGCTCGCTGGCCGCGCACGCCGCGGGCGCCCCGCCCATCGCCGGCGTGCTGCTGACGCTCGGCCAGCACCCCGGCCCGAACGTGATGGCGCTGGCCGCCCGGCTGGCCCCCGGCACCCCGGTCGCGGTCGTCCCCGAGGGCAGCTGGATCACCGCCGCCGCCCTCACCCATCTGGAGGGCAAGCTCTCCGCGGCCAGCCCGCGGAAGGCCGAGATAGCCCTCGGCCTCTTCGAACTCCACGTGGACACGGCCGAGCTGACCACCCGCATCGAGGTCGGCCGGACCGAGCGGGTCACCCCGATGATGTTCGAGCACGCGCTGCTGGAGCGGGCCAGAGGAGGGCGCCGGCACGTCGTCCTCCCCGAGGGCACCGAGGAGCGGGTGCTGCGCGCCGCCGAAGTCCTGCTCCGCCGCAACATCTGCGACCTCACCCTGCTCGGCGACGTCGACGCGGTGCGCCGCAAGGCCGCCGCCCTCGGCATCGACCTCCCGCAGACCGGGGCGGACCAGGCGGCCGACGGGGTCCACGTCCGGATCGTCGACCCGGCCACCAGCCCGCTGCGCCGGCAGTTCGCCGAGCTGTACGCCAGGCTGCGCGCCCACAAGGGCATGACCGTCGAGCTGGCGCTGGACGTCGTCACCGACGTCAGCTACTTCGGCACCCTGATGGTCCAGGAGGGCATCGCCGACGGCATGGTCTCCGGCGCGGTGCACTCCACCGCCGCCACCATCCGGCCCGCCTTCGAAGTGATCAAGACCGCGCCGGGCGCGGCCATCGTGTCGAGCGTCTTCTTCATGTGCCTGGCCGACAAGGTGCTGGTCTACGGCGACTGCGCGGTCAACCCCGACCCGGACGCCCAGCAGCTCGCCGACATCGCCATCCAGTCCGCCGCCACCGCCGCCCAGTTCGGCGTCGAGCCCCGGGTCGCGATGCTCTCCTACTCCACCGGCACCTCCGGCTCCGGCGCCGACGTCGACAAGGTCCGCAAGGCCACCGAGCTGGTCCGCGCCCTGCGGCCGGACATCCTGGTCGAGGGCCCGATCCAGTACGACGCGGCGGTGGACGCCCATGTCGCGGCCACCAAGCTGCCGGGCTCGCCGGTGGCCGGCCGGGCCACCGTGCTGATCTTCCCCGACCTCAACACCGGCAACAACACCTACAAGGCGGTCCAGCGTTCGGCCGGCGCGGTGGCGGTCGGCCCGGTCCTCCAGGGACTGCGCAAGCCCGTCAACGACCTCTCGCGCGGCGCGCTGGTCGAGGACATCGTCAACACCGTCGCGATCACCGCCATCCAGTCGCAGGAGCACGGCGGCCGGCCCGGCCCCACCGTCCCGCCGCAGGACGGCACCGAAGGAGTCCGGGCATGAGCGAAGGCACCCGCGTCCTGGTCCTGAACGCCGGCTCCTCGTCGGTGAAGTACCAGCTCATCGACATGCTGGACGGCGCCCGACTGGCCTCCGGCCTGGTCGAGCGGATCGGCGAGGCGAACGGCCGACTGGTGCACACCGCGCGCTCCGGCCAGAAGCGCGAGGCGCTCCAGGTCTTCCCCGACCACTTCGCCGCCCTGAAGGCCGTCGCCGAGGAGCTCGCCGCCGACGACATCGGACTGGACTCCCCCGAGCTGGCCGCGATCGGCCACCGGGTGGTCCACGGCGGCCTGCGGTTCACCGAGCCGACCGTGATCACCGACGACGTGCTCAAGGAGATCCGCCGGCTGATCCCGGTCGCCCCGCTGCACAACCCGGC
Organism: Kitasatospora sp. NPDC050463; assembly: GCF_040655255.1. Taxonomy (NCBI): domain Bacteria; kingdom Bacillati; phylum Actinomycetota; class Actinomycetes; order Kitasatosporales; family Streptomycetaceae; genus Kitasatospora; species Kitasatospora sp. NPDC050463. The sequence continues at coordinate 15,130 of NZ_JBFAJO010000041.1, read as the reverse complement.
CAACATCACCGGTATCGAGGTGGCCCGCGCGCTGCGCCCGGACCTGCCGCAGGTCGCCGTCTTCGACACCGCCTTCCACGCCTCGATGCCGGAGTACGCGGCCCGGTACGCGGTGGACCGGGCGGTCGCGGACCAGCACCGGGTGCGCCGCTACGGCTTCCACGGCACCTCGCACCAGTACGTCTCGCGGGCCACCGCCCGACTGCTCGGCAAGGACCCGGCCGAGGTGAACGTGATCGTGCTGCACCTGGGCAACGGCGCCTCCGCCTCGGCGGTCGCCGGTGGCCGCTGCGTGGACACCTCGATGGGCCTGACACCCCTGGAGGGCCTGGTGATGGGCACTCGTTCGGGTGATGTCGACGCGGGCGTGGTGTTCCACCTGCACCGGGTGGGCGGGCTCTCGATCGACGAGATCGACGACCTGCTCAACCGCCGCAGCGGCCTGCTGGGGCTCTGCGGCGACAACGACATGCGCGAGATCATGCGGCGGGCCGAGGAGGGGGACGCGGACGCCCGGCTGGCGTTCGACGCCTACATCCACCGGCTGCGCAAGTACATCGGCGGCTACTACGCGGTGCTCGGCCGGGTCGACGCCATCGCGTTCACGGCCGGCGTCGGCGAGAATGCGGCTCCGGTGCGGGCAGCGGCCACGGCCGGGCTGGAGGAGCTGGGCATCGCGGTGGACCCCGAGCTGAACTCGGTGCGCTCCGGCGAGGCCCGGATCATCTCGCCCGCCTACGGCCGGGTCGCGGTCGCCGTGGTACCCACCGACGAGGAACTGGAGATCGCGCGACAGGCCTTCGCCCTGGTGCACCGGCAGTCCGGGCAGTCCGGGGGCTGACCCACCGTCGTCTCACTCCTCGGAATCCTTCGTCGGCGATTCCTCACGCTTCGGGCCGAATGCACATATAACACGAACGGATAGACTGATCCATATGCGCCGAGCGAAAATTGTCTGCACCCTGGGTCCGGCCACGGACTCCTACGAACAGCTGAAGGCCATCGTCGAGGCGGGCATGAACGTCGCCCGACTCAACATGAGCCACGGCACCCACGCGGACCACGAGGAGCGGTACCGAAAGGTCCGCCAGGTCTCGGAGGACACCGGCAAGGCCATCGGCGTCCTTGCCGACCTCCAGGGTCCCAAGATCCGCCTGGCCACCTTCGCCAACGGTCCGGTGACCGTCGACAACGGTGACGAGTTCATCATCACCACCGAGGACGTCCCCGGCGACCAGCACATCTGCGGGACCACCTACAAGGGCCTGCCCGGCGACGTGAAGCCCGGCGACCCGATCCTGATCAACGACGGCGTCATCGCCCTGGAGGTCGTCAGCGTCGACGGCCCGCAGGTGAAGACCGTGGTCGTCGAGGGCGGCGTGCTCTCGAACAACAAGGGCATCAACCTGCCCGGCGCGGCCGTGAACGTGCCCGCCCTGTCCGAGAAGGACAAGGACGACCTGCGCTTCGCGCTGGAGCTGGGCGTCGACATGGTCGCCCTCTCCTTCGTCCGCAACGCGGCCGACATCAAGGACGTCCACGAGGTCATGGACGCGGTCGGCATCCGGGTGCCGGTCATCGCCAAGATCGAGAAGCCGCAGGCCGTCGAGGCCATGGAGGAGATCGTCCTCGCCTTCGACGCCATCATGGTCGCCCGCGGCGACCTGGCCGTCGAGTACCCGCTGGAGCGGGTGCCGCTGGTCCAGAAGCGCCTGATCACGCTGGCCCGCCGCAACGCCAAGCCGGTGATCGTCGCCACCCAGATGATGGAGTCGATGATCCACGCCTCGCGCCCGACCCGCGCCGAGGTCTCCGACGTCGCCAACGCGATCCTGGACGGCACCGACGCGGTCATGCTGTCCGCCGAGTCCAGCGTGGGCAAGTACCCGATCGAGACGGTCCGCACCATGAGCCGGATCGCCGAGAAGGCCGAGGAGGAGCTGCTCTCGCAGGGCCTCCAGCCGCTGAACCCGGGCCGCAAGCCGCGCACCCAGGGCGGCTCGATCGCCCGCGCCGCGTGCGAGCTGGGCGACTTCCTCAACGGCAAGGCGCTGGTCGCGTTCACCAAGTCCGGTGACACCGCGCGCCGGCTCTCCCGCTACCGCTCGCCGATCCCGGTGATCGCGTTCACCCCGGACAACGCCACCCGCAACCAGCTCTCGCTGAGCTGGGGCGTCGAGGCGCACGTCACCGAGCAGGTCGGCTCCACCGACGAGATGGTGGCCCAGGTCGACCGCGAGCTGCTCAAGATCGGCCAGCTGGACCAGGGCGACACCGTCATCGTCACCGCCGGCTCGCCCCCCGGCGTCCCCGGCAACACCAACATGGTCCAGGTCCACCACCTGGGCACCCGGAGCGAGTGACACCCGGTCCGTGAAACGCCCGTGGGGCGGTCCCTCCTCGACGGAGGGGCCGCCCCACGGGCGTTTCACGGCACACCGGCCTACTTGTTGCCGACGTAGGGCTTGTCGTCGTTGAAGAGCTGCATGCCGGGGATCTTCAGCGTGCCGCCGAACTGCCCGGACTGGATCGCGGTGACACCGGTCATCTGCATCCAGAGCGGGATCTCCAGCTTGCCGATCAGGTCGTACAGCCACTGCGGCAGCGGACCGTCGGGGGTGAGGGTGAGCTCGCCGAGGTCGATCGGGATCGGGATGCCGAGCACCTGGGACAGGTGGCCGGAGAGCTTCTCCACGTACATCGTGACCGGGCCCTGGCGCATGGTGGAGACCGAGCCCGGCGCGCCCTTGACGTGGAAGGTCTTGCCGTTGCCCTCCAGCGTCGACATGTCGAGGTTCTCGATGTCCACGCTCTCGACCACGAACTTCAGCACCCGCTTGGTGGTGGTCGGCGTCTGGACGTCGACCACTCCCATCAGGACGGCGTGGTTCAGGGTCAGCCGGCTGGTCTGCAGGGTCCAGTTCTGGTCCGGGACGAGGATCGGGTTGTCCGGCCTCGCGCCCGCGGCCAGGCCCTTCATCGGGACCAGGCAGTTCGGGTCGGCGCTCGGCGAGGACGAGGCGGACCGCGAGGACGACGCGGTCGGGGTGGCCGAACCGCCGGCCTTGGCACCCGCGGACGGCTTGGCGGTGCCGCTCGCCCTGCCGCTCGGGGTCGGCGCGGCGGACGGGCTCTGCGCACCCGACGGGACGGCCGGCGGCGTCGTGGCGGCGGCGGACGGCGGCGCGGGTGCGGTGGGCGTCCGGGTGCCCGCGGCCGCGGCGGCCGGGGCAACCGCGGCGGGCGCGGCGGGCGTCGACGGCGTCGGGCTCGCGGTGGTCGCGGACGCCGACGGGCTCGGTGAACCGCTCGGGAGGATCAGGTTGGTGATGCCGCCGACGATGTCGCCGATCAGCCCGGCCTGGACGACCCCGCCGGAGCCGCCGGTGGTCGCGGACCTGACGGGGCCCGACGCGGGCGTCGACGCGGGCGTCGTGGGTGTCGTCGGGGTCGCCGGCGTCGTGGCAGCCGTCGTGGGCGCGCTCGTCGGACCGCTCGACGGCGCGGCGGTCGGCGAGGCGGTCGGCGCGGCCGGCGTGGTGGCGGGCAGCGGCACGGACGGGCCGGGCAGCGGCGGGGGCAGCTCGCTCTTGGGCACGGGTGTCTCCGCCACCGTCGGCGGCTGCGGGGCGACGTCGGGCGCCGTCGCGCACGGCTTGCCCGCGGCGGTCTCGGCGATCGCGGCGTTCGGCGTGTAGGCGGCGGCCATCAGCAGGGCGGTCGGCACCGCGGCCATCGCCAGCGCGCGGCCCCTGAGCCGGACCCGGACGGGTGTGCGGGGCGCCGCGTGCCGCGCGGAACGCTGCTCCGGCAGGCCCGGACCGCCCTGCTGCTCCTGCGAGGCGGTCACCGTGCCTCCTTCTGCTCACCGCTCTGCTGCGGCGGGACGTCGGCGGCGGCCGGGGCCGACGGCCCGGCCTGCGCGGGGACGACCGGCAGCGGCGCGGTGGCGGGCTCGGCGGCGGCGTTCTCGGTGGTGGCGGGCGCGGTGGGCTCGGTGGCCGTCGACGCGGCGGTGCCGGCCTCGGCGGCCCGGGCCTCCTCGGGCGGGTTCGGCGCCCAGGCGAGCATCAGCCCGCCGCCGATCAGGCCCGGCAGCAGCGACAGCCCGAATCCGGAGAGGTTGGAGACCGGGACCGAGATCAGGGTGAGCAGGGTGGTGGCGACACCCGCGAAGAACCGGACGGCCGGCTGGAACCAGGCGGTCAGCCCCAGCACGATCAGCAGGACGCCGATGATCAGCGACCCGGCGCCGCCGGTGGTGGCCATCTGCACGGTCATGCCGCTCAACGACAGCTTGGCGTACGGGAAGTACATGATCGGAACGCCGGCGATCATGGCCAGCAGGCCGCCGTAGAACGGCCGGGACCGGCGGAAGGTACGGAACACCCGACGCACCCACTGGGCGGGGTTCTCGTGCTCGGCGGGCCGGAACTCGGCAAGGGCGCTGGACACGGTGCAGCTCCTCGATGGTGTGAACGAGGCGAAAAACGGGAGGGGGAGGACCGGGAGCGGCGCGCGCACCGCCCCGGCCCCCCGGGTACCGCGGTCGGCGGCGGGCCCGGAGCCCGCCGCCGGTCAACGGCCTAGAAGCACTCGTGCCCGCCGTCGGTGTGCAGCGCGAGCTTCAGGCCCTGGAGCTTGAAGGTGCCGGCCGAGGTGGCCCAGGCGGTCTGCTGCACGTTCGACAGGTCGGCCTTGTCGGCGGCCTGGGCGAAGCCGGTGCCGCCGGAGGGCAGACCGGTGCCGAGCCGGGACTTCCAGCCCTGGGTGGCGGTGCCCTTCAGGGTGGAGGCGTCCTGGCCGATGTTGATGTTGGTGAAGGTGGCGTCCGCGTTGAGCTGGTCGAGGTCGATCAGCAGGTTCTTGGCGCTGACCTGCTTCTCCGGGTCCTCGCTGTTGCCGGCCTCGAGGCGCAGGGTGATCTTCGGCAGCTTCCACGGCAGGCCGGGGATGATGTTCGGGTCCGTCACCACCGACTGGCACAGGCCCTTGATCCGGGCCTCGTCGAACGCCGAGACGGCGACCGGGTGCGGCGTGCCGTTGGACTCGGCGTCGATCGAGCCGAACTGCGCGAAGTTCGTGCCGTGCAGCTCCTGGGTGGAGACCTTGAAGTTCTGGCCGGAGACGCTGAACGAAGCCGCCAGCGCGTTGTTCGCCAGCGCGACGCCCACCGCGGCGGTGGCCGCGAGGCTGGGCACCATCACGAGGGCGAAGCGCTTCCAGCGGGTCTTGCCGTAGGTCTGGGACATGCGAGTCCTCCTTCTAGGACGTACATCTCCGGCTCCCCGGCGGTGCGTCCCGCACCGGTGGGGGCCTGGGATGGGAGAGAGCTACGTCCTCGGTAGCGGAGAGCGCCATGGGTGCCGTCGGACGCGGGAGCGGCCGGCACACAGCGGCACTCCCGTCCCTTCACCGACCACCCCTGCGGGGCGGCGGGCAGGACCGACGACATCGGCGATCACCCCCGAGCGACAACCAGCGACCGCGCGGGCCGCGCGGCCGGATCGAAGGACAGGAACCGCCGTGGGACCGCGGATACCCCCCTGCCCTCCCACCGTCGGCCGGGGCCGACGGCGCACCCGGTGGGGATTCCTCGCTCCTCCCGCCGACCGGCTTGTCGGGGGCCGGAGTCTGGGACCGGGCGTCGCCGATGCTGCTTGAATCCCGGGCGAAGCACAAGGGGTTCATTACTGACGGGTAATCCAACATCGGATGGCGGCGATCATGGAATTGGCCCCCCGCGCACCCAGAGTGATGAATTGAAGGAACCGTGAGGACGAAATCCACCGGAAACACCAGCGAAACACCCGTGGACGGTCACCTGAAGTGACCGTCCACGGGTGTTGTCAAGATTTGGTAAACCTCTGACACGATGACCGGATTGTCGCCAAATCACCAGCGACACCGCAGGTCATCCGCCGTGCCAGGAAAGGGCCGGAAGGAGCCCGGCGAGGGCCGTCAGAACAGGACGCGGGCCAGCGCGCCGCGCGCCGCCGTCACCCTCGGGTCCTCACTGCCGATCACCTCGAACAGCTCCAGGAGCCGGAGTCGGACGGTGTCCCGGTCCTCGCCGAAGGTCCGCCCGACGGTGGCCACCAGGCGCCCGAAGGCGTCCTCGACATGACCGCCCACCAGGTCCAGGTCGGCCGCCTTCAACTGGGCCTCGACGTCCTTCGGGTCGGCCGCGGCCGCCGCGCGGACCGTCGCCAGGTCCAGCCCCTCCACCCGGCGCAGCAGCTCCGCCTGGGCCAGGCCGAGCTTGGCCTCGGTGTTGCCCGGCTCGTCGACCAGCACGTTCTGGTACGCCTGGATGGCACCGCCGAGGTCCCCCCGGTCCAGCGCCTCGTGCGCCGCCGCCAGGGCCGGGTCCTCCGGCAGGTACGGGCCGGCCTCGCCCGGCGCCTCGGCCGGCGCCCCGGCGCCGCCCACCACGCCGAAGCGCTGCTCGGCGACCAGGATCAGCTGGTCCAGCACCTTGCGGACGTTGGCCTCGCTCTCGGCACCCTGGAACAGTGGCACCAGCTGGCCCGCCACCACGGCCATCACGGCCGGAACGCCCTGGATGCCGAACTGCTGGGTGAGCAGCTGGTTGGCCTCGACATCGATCTTGGCGAGCACGATCCGGCCCGCGTACTCCTCGGCCAGCCGCTCCAGCATCGGGCTGAGCTGCTTGCAGGGCTCGCACCACTCGGCCCAGAAGTCGATGACCACCGGCACTTCGGTGGAGCGCTGGACGACCTCGGTCTCGAAGGTGTCCTCGGTGACATCGATGACGAGCGGGTACGCGGACGGGTCCGGGGCGATGCCGGCCTCCGCCTGGCGGGCCCGCTCGGCCCTGGCCTGCTCGGCCTTCTGGGCAGCCTCGCCGGCTGCCTTCACTGCGGCGAGGTCGACCGCACCGCGCAGAGCGGAGCTGTTGAGACGCGAATTCCGTGGCTGCATGGCACTATCCTCCCCCGTCCGTGCTGCTGGCGGGCACCAACCTCCGGAAAGTCGCACCACGCGGGCTGCGCGGCACCGATTCCCGAGGTGGACGACCCGTCCCCCGGTAGCCTGAACCGTTCGGCGCGGATCCCCATCCGCACCCGCGCCGCCCCCGTCCCACGGGGTCGCGGCGCCTGGTTGTCACTGCTTTCGCTACGAGTCGTAGCGTAACTGGACCGAGGGCCCCCGCCGCAACCCCGTCGGAGTGTCCCGGGACGTGAGCTGCCCCACTTTCGCGACCACCCCGGCTGACCCGGACGACGAACAGTCGCTACCGTTACCTGCCCCACCCAAGTTACTTACCAGTACATCGCAAGGAGGCCCGGTGCCGGCCCCCCAGTCCCCCGCGACCCCGGCGCGCCCGGCGGGCCGTGAAGACCCCGCAGGGGCCCCGGAGAGCCCCGACGGCACCACCGCCCGGGCCAAGGGGCGACCGCGCAGCGCCGCCGCCGACACCGCCATCCTCGGCGCCACCCGCGAGGCCCTGGCCGAACTCGGCTGGGGCGGGCTGACCATGGGCCACGTGGCCGCCCGCGCCAAGGTCGCCAAGACCACCCTGTACCGCCGCTGGCCCTCCAAGAACGAGCTGGTGGTCGACGCCGTCGCCACCCTCTTCGACGAGCTGGTGATGCCCGACCTCGGCAGCCTGCGGGCCGACATCGAAGCCGTGGTCGCCCAGTTCGCCGATCTGCTGGCCCGCCCGGAGACCCAGGCCGCCCTGCTCGCACTGTTCGCCGAGGGCACCCGGGACCGGCAGCTGCACCAGCGGATCCGGGAGGCGATCGTCGACCCGCAGAAGCGCCTGGTCCGACAGGGCCGGGCCGCCGCCCAGGCGCGCGGCGAACTCGCCCCCGACGACGACCCGACGACGGCCGCCGAGGAGATCGACATCATCTTCGACACCATCGCCGGGACGGTCGAGCACCGGGTACTGGTCAGCGGCGAGCCGATCACCGCGGGCTGGATCAGCCGCTTCACCGATCTGCTGCTCGGCCCGTTCCCGCACCTCGCCGCGGGCTGACCGCACGCCGAGAACCGCCCCGCGCGAAGAGCGTGCGGGGCGGTTCTCGGCACCATCGGCAGGACGTGCGCGGGGCGGCTCAGAAGCTGGCGGTCTCCCGGTAGACGCCCCACTCCTCGCGCAGCGCGTTGCAGATCTCGCCCAGGGTCGCCTCGGCCCGCACCGCGTCCAGCATCGGCGGGATCATCGAGGCGCCCGAGCGCGCCGCCGCGAGCATCGCGTCCAGCCCGGCCCGCACCGCCGCCTCGTCCCGCCCGGCCTTGCGCTCGGCCAGGACGCGGACCTGCTCGCGCTCGACCTCGTGGCTGACCCGCAGGATCTCCAGCTCCGGGGTGACGCTGCGCGGGTGGCAGTTGACCCCGACGACCCGCTTCTCGCCCTTCTCGACCCCCTGCTGGTACTGGAAGGCCGCCTCGGCGATCTCGCCGGTGAAGAAGCCCTCCTCGATCCCGCGCAGGATGCCGGAGGTGATCGGGCCGATCTCGTGGTCCTCGCGGCCCTTGTCCAGGATCCGCCGGAAGATCGCCTCGGCCTGCTCCTCGATCCGGTCGGTGAGCGCCTCGACGTACCAGGAGCCGCCCAGCGGGTCGGCCACGTTGGTGATGCCGGTCTCCTCCATCAGCACCTGCTGGGTGCGCAGGGCGATCTCGGCGGCCTGCTCCGAGGGCAGCGCCAGGGTCTCGTCCAGGGCGTTGGTGTGCAGCGAGTTGGTGCCGCCGAGCACTGCCGAGAGGGCCTCGACGGCGGTGCGGACCACGTTGTTGTACGGCTGCTGGGCGGTCAGCGAGACACCGGCGGTCTGGGTGTGGAAGCGCAGCCACTGCGCCTTGTCCGTCCGGGCACCGAAGCGGTCGCGCATCCAGCGGGCCCAGATCCGGCGCGCGGCACGGAACTTGGCGATCTCCTCGAAGAAGTCGAGGTGGGCGTCGAAGAAGAAGGAGAGGCCGGGCGCGAAGACGTCCACGTCCAACCCCCGGGACAGGCCCAGCTCGACGTAGGCGAAGCCGTCCGCCAGCGTGTACGCCAGCTCCTGCGCGGCCGTCGACCCCGCCTCGCGGATGTGGTAGCCGGAGACCGAGAGCGGCTTGTAGGCCGGGATGCCCTCGGCGCAGTAGGCCATCAGGTCGCCGATCAGGCGCAGGTGCGGCTCGGGAGCGAAGAGCCACTCCTTCTGCGCGATGTACTCCTTGAAGATGTCCGTCTGCAGGGTGCCGTTGAGCACCGCGGGGTCGACGCCCTGGCGCTCGGCGGCGACCAGGTACATGCAGAAGATCGGGACGGCCGGGCCGCTGATCGTCATCGAGGTGGTGACCTCACCGAGCGGGATGCCCTTGAAGAGCACCTCCATGTCGGCGGCCGAGTCGATCGCCACACCGCAGTGGCCGACCTCGCCGAGCGACTTGGCGTCGTCGGAGTCGTACCCCATCAGGGTGGGCATGTCGAAGGCGACCGAGAGGCCGCCGCCGCCCGCCTCCAGGATCATCCGGTAGCGCTCGTTGGTCTGCTCGGCGTTGCCGAAGCCGGCGAACTGGCGGATGGTCCACGTCCGCCCCCGGTAGCCGGTGGCATGCAGCCCCCGGGTGTACGGGTACTCGCCCGGCCAGCCGATCCGCTCGAAACCCTCGACCGGCTGCCCCGCGGGCGGGCCGTAGACCGGCTCGACCTCGTCGCCGGAGAGGGTGGTGAAGTCCGCGTCCCGCTTGCGGGCGCTGTCGTACCGCTGCTGCCAGCGCTGCCGTCCGCGCTCGATCTCCTCGGCGTCCATGGCCCCGAACTCCGCTCCGTACGGCCGCCATGGCACATGGGCGGCACAGCTGTTAGGACGTCCTGCCAATTTACTCGGACGTCCTAGTAATTGTCGATGGCGACAGTACGGGCAGGACGGGCGGCATGGTCGGCACGGGCGGACGAAACGCCGAAGACCCCCCTTTCCCGCGCGGGGAGAGGGGGGTCTTCGCAGGCCGCGCGATCAGGCGCCGACGGGCTCCGGGGCGACGATCAGCGGCGCGACCTCGCGCGACACCGAGCGCTCGACGAAGAAGGCGGCGGTCGGGACCACGCCCGCCAGCAGCACCCAGGCCAGCTTGCCGATCGGCCACTTCGCCTTGGTGCCCAGGTCGAAGGCGAACACCAGGTAGACCACGTACAGCCAGCCGTGCGCGATGCCGACTGCGGTCGTGAAGCCGGCCGCACCCGAGACGTCGAGCACGTACTTGGCGATCACACCGGCGGTCAGCAGCACCAGAAGGACGCCCGTGACATACGCCATGGCCCGGTAGCGGGTCAGCACACTCTGCTTCATGGCATCGAGGGTAGCCGTCTTCACGGCTACTCCTTCGCAGCCCCCTCGTCCGGCTCGGTGAAGTCCCCGGCGGCGATCCGCAGCGGCCGGAGCAGTTCGAACACCTGGCGGCACTGGTCGGCGCCGTACTCCTCCAGACCGAACTCCATCGCCATCAGCTCCCGGGTGGCGTCCTCCACCACCTCGCGACCGCGGGCGGTGATGCTCGCGAGCACCCCGCGGCCGTCCAGTGGATTGGGCCGGCGGGCGACCAGGCCGGCCCGCTCCAGGCGGTCGACGGTGTTGGTGACGCTGGTCGGGTGGACCATCAGCCGCTCGCCGATCTTGGACAGCGAGAGCTCCCCGGTCCGGCTGAAGGTGAGCAGCACCAGCGCCTCGTAGCGGGCGAACGTCAGCCCGTACGGCTTGAGCACGGCGTCCACCCGCGCGAGCAGGATCTGGTGGGCGCGCATGATCGAGGTGATCGCCGCCATCGAGGGGACTCCGCCCCAGCGGCGGGTCCACAGCTCGTCGGCGCGGGCGATCGGATCGAAGTCGAGTGCGAGGGGCTTGGCCACGCCTCTTACCGTACCGGCGGGCGCTCCGGGTGTTACCAGGCGTCCTGATGGTGGACAAGCGCGACACGTGGCGGGATCACGCCAGCGGGACGCCCAGGTCCGTACCAGGACATTGCGGGGGTGTGAACCACCGCCAATCGCCCTCCGTCGGGGCGCGGTTGGCCACCGAGTGGGCGTTCGGCCCGCAGTCAGGCCTCAGTTCGGACGGTAACCCGCTGCAAGGCGGGGTGATTCGACCGGTTTGTCGCCCCGTTTACCTTCCGCCGGGCTGGCGAGACCTGGCCAATCGATGAACAAGACCTGTCATTTCACTTGTTGGATTGTCATGCTTTCGGCCAGCCCCGTCCGGCAGGCCACCGCCCCACTCACCGGTGGCCCCGCCGCTCGAACGCACGGAGCAGCACGTCAGCGCCCGTTCCGCCCCTCAGGTGTCAACCCCGACACCCCGGGACGAGGCGCGCCCGCACACCCGCGGTTTCCCGGAAGGACCCTGTACGTGAAGCGAAAGCTCGCAGCCGGCGCCGTACTCTCCGCCACCGCCCTCCTCACCGGCGTCATCCAGGTGAGCACCGCCGCCCAGGCCACCCCGACCCCCTCCGCGCAGGCCCAGGCCTCCCAGCAGCGCGAGGCCGTCCTCGCCGTGGCGAAGGGTCAGGCCGACCCGCTGGCCAAGGCGCTCGCCCTCGGTGGCCAGGAGAAGCTGGTCGCCAAGGACGCCGTGGTGGACGCCGACGGCACCCGCCACCTCCGCTTCGAGCGCACTTTCGCCGGCCTGCCCGTCCTCGGCGGCGACCTGGTCGTGCACCAGGCCGCGGGCGGTGCGGTCAAGGCCGTGGACAAGGCCGTCACCGCGTCGATAGCCGTGCCGAGCCTCACCCCGGCCATCCCCGCCGACAAGGCGGCCGCGCAGGCCTCCGGCGCCGTGCAGGCCACCGTCGGCATCACCGCCGACAAGGACGAGTCGCCGCTCACCGAGGTCCACCAGACCGGCGCCGCCCAGCTGGTGGTCTGGGCCGCGGACGGCAACCCGCGCCTGGCGTACCGGACGACCGTCGAGGGCGTCCGCGCCGACGGCACCCCGTCCAGCCAGCTGCTGGTCACCGACGCCGCCACCGGCGAGGTGCTCTCCACCCACGAGCAGGTGCAGACCGCGACCGGCTCCGGCAACGGCGTCTTCGTCGGCAGCGTCCCGCTGACCACCTCCACCGCCACCGGCGGCTACTCGCTGAAGGACGCCTCCCGCGGCGGCCAGTCCACCGTCGACTTCAAGAACCGGACCTCCGGCTCGGGCACGCTGTACACCGACGCGGACAACGCCTGGGGCGACGGCACCGTCTCCAACGGCCAGTCGGCCGCGGTGGACGCGCAGTTCGGCGCGGCGGCCACCTGGGACTTCTACAAGAACACCTTCGGTCGCAGCGGCATCAAGAACAACGGCGTCGGCGCCACCAGCCGCGTTCACTACGGCAAGAACTACGTGAACGCGTTCTGGAGCGACCAGTGCTTCTGCATGTCGTACGGTGACGGCGCGAGCAACACCCACCCGCTGACCGAGATCGACGTGGCCGGCCACGAGATGACCCACGGCGTCACCTCCGCCACCGCCGGCCTGAACTACTCGGGCGAGTCCGGCGGCCTCAACGAGGCCACCTCGGACATCTTCGGCACCATGGTCGAGTTCTACGCCAACCTCGCCACCGACAAGCCGGACTACCTGATCGGCGAGGAGATCGACCTCAACGGCGACGGCACCCCGCTGCGCTACATGGACAAGCCCTCCAAGGACGGCGGCTCGGCCGACTCCTGGTCCTCCGGCGTGGGCAGCCTGGACGTCCACTACTCCTCGGGCGTCGGCAACCACTTCTTCTACCTGCTGGCCGAGGGCAGCGGCGCCAAGACCATCAACGGCGTCAGCTACAACAGCCCGACCTCCAACGGGTCGACGGTGACCGGCATCGGCCGGGACAAGGCCGCCGCGATCTGGTACCGCGCGCTGACCGTGTACTTCACCTCCACCACCAACTACAAGGCCGCCCGCACCGGCACGCTGAGCGCGGCGTCGGACCTCTACGGCGCCGGCAGCGCCGAGTACAACGCGGTGGCGGCCGCGTGGAGCGGCGTCAACGTCAACTGACGTCCGTACCAAGGACGCCCGGGGCCTCACTGGGAGGGGAGGCCCCGGGCGTTCGCGCGTCCGCACCGGCGCGGGGGTGGATCCGGCTCCGTAGCAATCCGCGCGGCGGGCGACAAGGGCGGCCGCTGGCGGGATCCCGCCAGCGGGACGAAGCACTCGAAGCGGTCATCCGCCGCACCCGAACCACGCGTACCGGCAGCTGGCGAGACCTGGCCAATCGCCGGTGGCGCCCTGTCCTTTCACGAACTGCATTGTCATGCTTCTGACCAAGCCCCGTTCGACAGCCGTCGCCCCCACCCACCGACCGGCCGTCAAGGACCGCACGGGAGCAGCACGTCAGCGCCCTACCGCCCCACGGCGCCAACCCCGGCGCCCCGGTATGCGGCGCGACCGCGCACACGCGGTTTCGTGGAAGGAACCCCGTACGTGAAGCGAAAGCTGACAGCCGGAGCCGTACTCTCCGCCACCGCCCTGCTCGCCGGCGCCATCCAGGTCGCCGCCGCCCCCGCCCAGGCCGCCGCCCCCTCGGTGGTGCAGCAGCGCGACGCGCTGATCACCCTGGCCTCCGGCGAGGCCGCGCCGCTCGCGCAGGCGCTGGCCCTCGGCGGCCAGGAGCGGCTGGTCGTCAAGGACGCCGTGGTGGACGCCGACGGCACCCGCCACCTGCGCTACGAGCGGACGCTGGGCGGTCTGCCGGTCCTCGGCGGCGACCTCGTGGTGCACCAGAAGGCCAACGGCTCGATCACCTCGGTGGACCGGGCCTTCGGCGGGCAGCTCGCGCTGCCGAGCCTCACCCCGGCGCTCTCCGCCGACAAGGCCGGCGCCCAGGCACTCGGCGCCGTCCGGGCCACCGTCGGCATCGCCGCGGACAAGGACGAGTCGGCGATCAGCCGGGTCGACGGCGCCGACGCGGCCACCCTGGTGGTCTGGGCGGCCGACGGCACCCCGCGGCTGGCGTACCAGACCGTGGTCCGCGGCGAACGGGCCGACGGCACCCCGAGCAGCCAGCGGCTGGTCACCGACGCGGCCACCGGCGAGGTGCTCTCCACCCACGAGGAGATCCAGACCGCGACCGGCAGCGGCAAGGGCGTCCACGTCGGCTCGGTCACCCTGACCACCACCCAGAGCGGCACGAGCTACCAGCTCAAGGACGCCTCGCGGGGCAACCAGTGGACCGGCAACGCCGCCAGCGGGAACGCGCTCTACACCGACGCGGACAACGTCTGGGGCAACGGCCTCGCCTCCAACACCCAGTCCGCCGCGGTGGACGCCCAGTTCGGGGCCGGCGCGACCTGGGACTACTACAAGAACAAGTTCGGTCGCAGCGGCATCAAGAACAACGGCGTCGGCGCGAGCAGCCGGGTCCACTACGGCTCCAACTACGTCAACGCGTTCTGGAGCGACTCCTGCTTCTGCATGACGTACGGCGACGGGTCCGGCAACGCCAACCCGTTGACCGCGATCGACGTGGCCGGCCACGAGATGACCCACGGCGTCACCTCCGCCACCGCCGGGCTGGTCTACTCCGGCGAGTCCGGCGGCCTCAACGAGGCCACCTCGGACATCTTCGGCACCATGGTCGAGTGGTACGCCAACCTGCCGAGCGACGTGCCGGACTACCTGATCGGCGAGAAGCTCAACATCAACGGCAACGGCACCCCGCTGCGCTACATGGACAAGCCCTCCAAGGACGGCGCGTCCAAGGACTCCTGGTACTCCGGGGTCGGCAACGTGGACGTCCACTACTCCTCGGGCGTGGCCAACCACTTCTTCTACCTGCTGGCCGAGGGCAGCGGCGCCAAGACCATCAACGGCGTCAGCTACAACAGCCCGACCTCCAACGGCTCCACCGTCACGGGCATCGGCCGGGACAAGGCCGCCGCGATCTGGTACCGCGCGCTGACCGTGTACTTCACCTCCACCACCAACTACAAGGCCGCCCGCACGGCGACCCTGAAGGCGGCGGGGGACCTCTACGGCACCACCAGCACCCAGTACGCGGCGGTGGCCGCGGCCTGGAGCGCGGTGAACGTCAACTAGTGCCGCATCAAGCAACGTTCGCCCTGGCGACGACTGCGCGTAGGCGTTCGTCGGCGGCGTGCTTGTTCCGCCAGATGATGTAGCGGCGG
>NZ_JBFAJO010000040.1:0-82594 GCF_040655255.1 Kitasatospora sp. NPDC050463 | reverse complement strand
CGCCCGTCGAGTACGAGAACACCTACCACCTCACAACTGCAAAACCACAGGTCACAACCACAAGCTGAGGTCTCTATCGAACCCGGGGCGGTTCACACCTGCTGACCGCGTTTCTGACCGGCTACGACCAGCACGCCGTCCGTCATGGCGGACATGGGCTCGCAGGCTGGCACGAATGGCTCGTCGCCCGCCGAGGCCGCGAGTGCAGTCATGCCTGGCCCGGCCAGGTGCTGCACATCGCGCTCCCAGACGGCTGGGACAGGATCTCGGACCTGCCGCCCGACGATGAGAAGCAGGCGATCAAGGTCCTCTTTCAACTCCTCGACGACTTCACAGCCGAGCGCGAAGCAACGCAGGGCTCTCAGGTGACAGGTTGAGTGAGACGACCGCCAACACCGCGTCTCACTCAATCTGAACCATCGCTGGTCACAGCCTCACTATGGTTCACCTTCACTGAGACCGGACAGTGAACCCCGCGCCGCGCCCTCTGCTCCTCCCCGACGGCCGTCCCGCCGCGCAGGCATGGACTCTGGACCCGGCGATGAAGCACCTCAACCACGGATCCTTCGGGGCCGTCCCGCTGGCGGCTCAGCAGGAGCAGCAGCGGCTCCGCGCCGAGATGGACCGGGCACCGGTGGTGTGGTTCCCGGCGCTGCCGGGGCGGGTGGCCGGGGCACGGGCGGCCATCGCCGACTTCCTCCGGGTCGACGTGCGCAACCTGGCGCTGGTCCCCAACGCCAGCGGCGGGGCCAGCGTCGTCTACGGCAGCCTCCCGGCGCGGCGCGGCGGCGAAGTCGTGGTGACCGACCACGGGTACGGTGCGGTGACCATGGGCGCCGAGCGGCTGGCGCGCCGCTGGGGCGGCACCGTCCGCATCGCCCACGTGCCACTGGACGCCACCGCGGAGCAGGCCGCCGAGGCGGTGCTCGCGCAGATCACCGATCGGACCGGGCTGATAGTCCTGGACCACATCACCTCCTCCACCGCGCGCTGGATGCCGGTGAAGGAGGTCGGTGCGGCTGCCAGGGAGCACGGCATCCCGCTGCTGATCGACGGGGCGCACGTGCCCGGGCTCGCCGAAGACCCCCTGGCCGGGCTGGAGTTCGACGTCTGGATCGGCAACCTGCACAAGTTCGGATGCGCCCCGCGAGGCGCCGCCGCGCTGGTGGCCGGCAGCGGACTGCGCAACGAGCTGTACCCGCTGATCGATTCCTGGGCCGCCCGGGAGCCGTTCCCGCAGCGCTTCGACAACCAGGGCACCCTCGACGTCACCGGCTACCTGGCGGCGCCCGCCGCGCTGGACTTCATCCAGCAGACCTGGGGCTGGGAGACCGCTCGCGAGTATCTTCGCAAGCTGGCCGACTACGCCGAGGAGACCATCGGGGCGGCGATGGCGCGGCTCACCGGCGAGCACGCCGCCGTCGACGTCGGGATGCCGGTGAACGCCCTGCGGCTGGTGCGGCTCCCCGCAGGTCTGGCGAACAGCCGTGAGGACGCCGATGCCCTGCGCGACCGGGTCGCGGCCGAGCTGGGCGTCGAGGTGGCGTTCACCAGCTTCGACGGCATCGGCTACTTCCGGCTGTCGACCCACGTGTACAACACGCCCGCCGATTTCGAGTACTTCGCAGAGCGCTGTGTCCCGGTGCTCGGCGACTGGGCTCTCAAGGCCCGATCAGCACGCTAGCGAGTTCCCCCACGAAGGCCCCCCGGATGCGTCCATCGCATCGACCCCCACGAAAGAGGACAGCGATGAGAACCAGGAACATGGCAGTCACCCTTGCGGTGGCCTCGGCATTGGCGCTGAGCGCCTGCGCCGACGGCGGCTCGGCGGGCGGCAAGAGCGGCGCAGTGCACATCTCGATGGTCGAGAGCCTGACCAACCCGAGCCGCACCGTCGTGCTCAAGAAGCTGATCGGCCAGTTCGAGGCGCAGAACCCGACCATCAAGGTCGACCTGATCTCGCCGCCGACCGATCAGGCGGACCAGAAGATCCAGCAGATGCTGCAGTCCGGCACCGGCATCGACGCCCTCGAAGTCCGCGACACCACCGTCGGCGCGTTCTCCACCAACGGCTGGCTGCACGACATGGCGCCGGAGCTGAAGGACTGGAGCGGTTGGGCCGGTCTGACGGACAACGCCACCAGGTACTCCAAGGACACCAAGGGCCGTACCTTCTACATCCCGTACGGCTTCTACGGCCTGACCCTCTACTACCGCACCGACCTGACGGCCAAGGCCGGCTTCAGCACGCCGCCCGCAAGCTGGGACGACCTGCTCACCCAGGCCTCGGCCGTCCAGAAGCCCGACCTGCACCAGTACGGCTACGCGTTCCGGGGCGGCAAGGGCGGCAGCAACCTCGCCGTGTTGCAGATCGAGGCGTACGTGGCCGACAAGATCGACCGGGACGACGCCTACAAGCTGACCGACGGGCGCACCATCTTCGCGGCGCCCGAGGCGCTGGACGCCCTGAACACCTATCTCAAGCTGTTCCAGCAGGCCTCACCGCCTTCCTCGGTCGCCTGGGGCTTCCCGGAGATGGTGCAGGGCTTCTCCAGCGGCTCCACCGCCTTCCTGCTCCAGGACCCGGAGGTGATCGCCACGGTGGGACAGTCGAAGGCGATCAACACGGGCCAGTGGAACACGGCTCCCCTGCTGACCGGCCCGGGCGGGAAGGGCTGCCAGCCGGTCGGGAGCGCGGGCTGGGGAACGGCGGCGAGCAGCAAGCACAAGGACGAGACCGCCAAGCTCATCGAGTTCCTCGCCCAGGGCGACGCGTCCGCCACGTTCACCAAGGAGAACGGCCTGGTGCCGGTCGTCAAGAGCGCCGCCGACGACCCCTTCTACAAGACCGGGCCCTGGGCGAGCTACCTGGCGATGAACCAGAGCCCGGACAAGTACCTCACCGTCGTCCAGCCGCGCTCGGTGGCCTGGTGGTCGGAGTGGAGCCAGAAGGCCGACGCCGACGTCCAGCGGATGCTGCTCGGCAAGGTCAGCACCAAGGACCTGCTCGCCGACTGGGACGCGTACTGGACCGCGAAGTGGAAGAACCAGCCGAACCAGTAGCCGCCCGAATCACACCAGGAAGGCGGGAAATGACACTGTCAACTCCCGAGCACACGGAGCGCCCCGCCACGACGGGGGGCGCTCCGCGCGCCACACGCACCGCCCCCGGCGGCCACACCCCGCGCAAGCGGGTGTTCAACGTCCGCCGCGGACTCACCATCGCCGGCTTCCTCGCGCCGGCCGTACTGGCCGTCACGGTCTTCGTCTACTACCCGATGATCACCGGCAGCCAGATGGCCTTCCGGCACTGGAACCTCAACGACCTGACCGACACCTCGTGGATCGGTCTGGGCAATTTCCGGGACATCTTCGCCGACCCGGCATGGGGCACCGTGCTGAGCAACACGGTCTTCTGGGTCGTCGCCTCGATCGTGCCGCAGTTCCTGATCGGCTTCGCGATCGCGTTGTGGCTCAGGCGCCGGTTCCGCCTGCGCGGGCTGTACCAGGCGTTGATCTTCTTCCCGTGGGCGATCTCCGGTTTCCTGATCGGCATCCTGTTCCGCTGGATGTTCAACGGCGAGTTCGGTGTCGTCAACGACCTGCTGCAGAGGGCGGGCCTGATCAGCCAGCCGATCCCGTGGCTGGCCGACCCGGATACGGCGATGACCGCCGTGGTCATCGCCAACGTCTGGTACGGCGTCACGTTCTTCGCGATCATGATCCTGGCCGCGCTGCAGTCCATCCCGGACGAACTCTACGAGGCGTCGGCCCTCGACGGGGCCGGCCGGGTCCGCACGCTGTTCAACGTCACCATCCCCTCGATCCGCGGGACGCTCAGCCTCACCGTGCTGCTCCGCGTCATCTGGATCTTCAACTTCCCGGACCTCATCTTCGGCATGACCGGCGGCGGGCCCGCGGACCAGACCCACATCGTGACGACGTGGATGATCTCCATCGCCCAACAGGGAAACTACGGCAAGGCCTCCGCGCTCGGCCTCATCGTGATGGCGACGCTGTTCGTCTTCTCACTCTTCTACCTCACGGCCACGCGCGAGCGGAAAGGATCCACCTCGTGATCAACAAGCCCTCCGCCGCCGGCCGCGCCGCCCGCTTCGCCTTCCTGGGGATCTGGCTGGTGATCACGCTGTTCCCGCTCTACTGGATCATCGTGACCTCCCTGAAGGGCCCCGGGGCGATCTTCAGCTTCCCGATCTCCTACTGGCCGGACCACATCTCCTTCGAGAACTACACCGGGCTGTTCTCCCATGCCCAGTTCGGCACGTACCTGATCAACAGCCTGATCTGCGCCGCCGCCGCCGGCGCGACGGCCACCACCATCGCGATGCTCTCGGCCTACGTGCTGGCCCGCTTCGAGTTCCGCGGCAAGGGCGCGACGATGATGGCAGCCCTGGTCACGCAGATGATCCCGTCTTTCATCGCGCTCGGCCCGCTCTACCTGCTGATGACCCACCTCGGCCTGGTCGACAACCGTCTCGGGCTCACCCTGGTCTACACAGCGATCTGCATCCCCTTCTGCACCGTGATGCTCCGCGGCTTCTTCGAGGCCATCCCGGACGCCCTGGAGGAGGCGGCCATGATCGACGGCTGCTCGCGGTTCGGGGCGCTGTTCCGGGTCCTGCTCCCGGTGCTGCGGCCAGGCATCGTCGCCGCGTTCATCTTCAACTTCGTGAACTGCTGGAACGAGCTGTTCCTGTCCGTCACCTTGATGAACGGCGACGCCAGGAAGACCGTCCCCACCGCGCTGAACGACTTCATCTCCAGCTTCAACATCGACTGGGGTTCGATGTCCGCCGCTGCCGTGCTGACGATCGCGCCGACCATGGTGCTGTTCGCGTTCGCGAGCCGGTACATCGTCCAGGGACTCACTTCAGGAGCGGTCAAGGGTTGACGGGCCCACCCGGCGGCGTGGGAGGGCGCCGGCATCGCCCAGGACCCGGTCTCGGTCGGCACGACCGCCGCCCACCTGCTCTGCGCCCGTATCCACGGGGACACCTCCCCGCCGCGCACCATCGTGATGCCCACCATCCTGATCCCGCGCGGCTCCGGCGAAACCCGGCCCCTACGCACAAGGACACCGACCATGGCGCCAGTTGACCACTACCTCGCCATCGACATCGGCGGCACCAAGCTCGCCGCCGCGATCGTCACCGGTGACGGCCAGGTCATCCACCACCGCGAGGTCCCCACCCCCACCGCCACCCAGGAGCAGGCACACCTGGTCACCGGGGCGCTCACCGAGCTGGCCGCAGACGTCGCCGGTGAGCTGCCGCTGGCCGGCGTCGGCATCGCCTCCGCCGGCCCGATCGACACCGCGCGCGGCACCATCAGCCCGGTCAACATCCCCGCCTGGCGCGACTTCGACATCGTCGACGCCGTGAGTGACGCCGTCGGCGGACCGGACCCGGTCCTGATCCACGACTCCACCGCCGCAGCCCTCGGCGAACACTGGCTCGGCGCCGGCCGGGGCAGCAACGCCCTCCTGGGGATCGTCGTCTCCACCGGCATCGGCGGCGGCCTCGTCCTGGACGGAAGGCCCTTGTCCGGCTCCGCCGGCAACGCCGGATTCATCGGCCACCTCACCGCCGACCCCGCCGGTGAACGCTGCGCCTGCGGCCGGACCGGCTGCGTCGAGACCGGGGCCAGTGGACCGGCCATGGTGCGCTGGGCCCACGCCAACGGCTGGACCGGCCACAGCACACCCGAACTCGCCGAGGCCGCCGCAGCCGGGGACCGCATCCCCGTCGCCGCCTTCCGGCGCGGAACCGACCACCTCGCCACCGGCATCATCACCGCCACGATCCTCCTCGACCTCGACCTCGTCGTCATCGCCGGCGGAGTCTCCGCCGCGGGCGAGGTCCTGCTCACTCCCCTGCGCGAAGCCGTCTCCCGTGACAGCACACCCGCACTCCGCAAGCTCCGGATCCGACGGGCAACCCTGGGACGCCACTCCGGGCTCATCGGCGCCGCCCGCCACGCGCAGGGCCACTGAGCGGGCGCAGCCCCACGCACAGCGCGCCGCCCTCGGGTCTCACCTGCAGGGCATGTCGCGCAGCACGTCGGATCGCCCGCGCACCCGGGTCCGATCAGCGCGACCCCGAACCGACCGAAACCGCACAGAGGACACCATGGCCCTGTACCGGCTCGACAGCCCCATCCGCGCCTACGCCTGGGGATCGCACACCACCCTCGCCGACCTCCAAGGCCGCCCCGCCCCCACAGCCGAGCCCGAGGCCGAACTCTGGATGGGCGCTCATCCGACCGCACCTTCCGTGCTCGCCGATGACGGCCGCCGGACACTCCTCGACCTGATCACCTCCGCCCCCGCCACCGCGCTCGGTCCCGGCCGCGGCCAACTGCCCTTCCTGCTGAAGGTACTGGCAGTCGAGCACCCGCTCTCGCTCCAGGTCCACCCCGACGCCGAGCAGGCCGCCGCCGGACACGCCGCCGAGGAGGCCGCCGGGGTCTCCCCCGACGACCCTCACCGCTCCTATCACGACGACCAGCCCAAGCCCGAACTCCTCTGCGCACTCACACCGTTCACGGCCCTCTGCGGCTTCGCCGACCCTGCGCAGTCCGCCGAACTGCTCGACTCACTCGACGTCAGCGCCCTTTCCGACGTGACCGCCCACCTGCGGGCCGGCGACCTGCGTGCCGCGGTCACCGCCCTGCTGACCTGGCCCCGAGCCGAGCGAAAGCGGGTGATCGCCGAGGTCCGCTCCGCCTGCTCACGCCGAACCGGCCTCCGGGCCACCTGGGCCGCCAGACTCGCCCAGGCATACCCGGACGACATGGGCGTCGTCACCTCGATGCTCCTCAACCTGCTGGAGCTGGCCCCGGGCGAGGCCCTCTACGTCCCCGGGCGAACCCTGCACGCCTACCTGCACGGCACCGGCATCGAGATCATGGCCGCCTCCGACAACGTCCTGCGCGGCGGCCTCACCCCCAAGCACATCGACCTCCCTGAGCTCCTGGCGGTCACCGACTTCAGTCCGACCCAGCCGGACACGATCCGCCCGGTGGCCACCGGAGACCACGGCAAGACCTACCCCACCCCCGCACCGCAGTTCCGACTCACCAGCTACCGCACCGGACCTGACGCAACGGTCACCCTCCGACACCCCGGCCCCGACATCGTGCTCTGCCTCCAAGGCGAGATCACCATCCGCAGGGACGACACGGTTGCGACCTTGCCACCGGGACACGCCGCCTTCCTCCCTCGCACCGGCGGCCCCGCCGAGCTGAGCGGCCCCGGCCTCGCCTACCACGCCACCCCCGGCGCCACCGACCCCGACCGACAGCCCCTCGCGCTCTCCCGAGCCGACAGCCAGCTCGCGCGCGCTCCTCGACCTGCCTGACCGTGGCGCACCGCGCGGACCGGTCCGTGGGCCCGGCGCACCTCGGCAAGCAGGCCCAGCGGCGGCGCTGTGCCCCGGCGATCGTGCTCGGCGCGGCGTCTTTCCGGGCCTGGGCCGGCCTTCCACTCGTTTGCGCGGCGATTCGTTTGGCCGCAGGGATTCCGGGTTATCCGCGGTGGGTTGCAGAAGCCCTGAGGAGGATGACGTGGCTGAGCCGGGACCGGTGAAGAAGATCGTGGACAGGGTGATGGAGGCCGCGGAGGGCATGCCTTCCGCAGAGCGCCCAAGGGTGCCCGGCGCGCCCGGCGTCGAGCCTCCGCGGCTGGCGGAGCCGACCGAACCGACGGCGCCGTTGCCTCCGAAGCCCGATCAGCGCCCGCCCGCCTCGCTGTCACCGACCGGGCGGGACAGCGGTGCGCCCGTGGACGCGGCGGCGCAGAACGGCGGCTACCTGACGACCGCCCAGGGTGTTCGGCTGCCGGACTCGGATCACTCGCTGAAGGCCGGACCACGGGGCCCGGTGCTACTGCAGGACCACCACCTGCGCGAGAAGATCATGCACTTCGACCACGAGCGGATCCCCGAGCGGGTCGTGCACGCCAGAGGCGCGGCCGCCCACGGCACCTTCCGCGGCTACGGCACCGCCACCGGCGTCTGCAAGGCCGCGTTCCTCGCCGAAGGGGTGGAGACGCCGGTGTTCGTGCGGTTCTCCACCGTGCTCGGCTCGCGTGGGTCCGCCGACACGGTGCGGGACACCCGCGGCTTCGCGACGAAGTTCTACACCAGCGACGGCGTGTTCGACCTGGTCGGCAACAACATTCCGGTGTTCTTCATCCAGGACGCGATCAAGTTCCCGGACGTGGTGCACGCCGCCAAGCCGCACCCGGACCGGGAGATCCCGCAGGCGCAGTCCGCGCACGACACGTTCTGGGACTTCGTGTCCCTGCACACCGAGGCCACCCATCACACCCTGTGGAACATGTCCGACCGGGGCATCCCCCGCTCCTACCGGATGATGGAGGGCTTCGGCGTCCACACCTTCCGCCTCGTCAACGCCGAAGGCGCGAGCACGCTGGTCAAGTGGCACTGGAAGCCGAAGGCCGGCGTGCACTCCCTCGTCTGGGAGGAGGCCCAGCTGCTGGGCGGCACGGACCCGGACTTCCACCGCCGCGACCTCGCGGACGCGATCGAGGCGGGGAACTTCCCCCAGTGGGAGCTCGGCATCCAGACCTTCCCCGACACCCCGGAGCAGACCTTCGCGGGCATCGACCTGCTGGACCCGACGAAGATCGTCCCCGAGGAGCTCGCCCCCGTTCAGCCGGTCGGCCTGC
Source organism: Kitasatospora sp. NPDC050463 (assembly GCF_040655255.1). Lineage (NCBI taxonomy): Bacteria > Bacillati > Actinomycetota > Actinomycetes > Kitasatosporales > Streptomycetaceae > Kitasatospora > Kitasatospora sp. NPDC050463. Next base: position 73,884 of record NZ_JBFAJO010000040.1, on the reverse strand, counting down.
TCACCCTCGACGCCAACCCGACGAACTTCTTCGCCGAGACCGAACAGGTCGCCTTCCACCCGGGGCACCTGGTGCCGGGCATCGACATCACCGACGACGCGCTGCTCGCCGGCCGGCTGTTCTCCTACCTGGACACCCAGATCACCCGGCTCGGTGGCCCGAACTTCGCGCAGATCCCGGTCAACCGCACCCACGCCCCGGTCAACGACATGCTGCGCGACGGGTTCCACCAGGACGCCGTGCACAGCGGCGTCGCCCCCTACAAGCCGAACTCGCTGGACGGCGGCTGCCCGTTCTTCGCCGGACCGGGCGAGCACGCCTTCATCGAACACCCCGTCCCGATCTCCGGCGCGGCCAAGGTCCGGGAGGCCCCGGCGTCGTTCGACGACCACTTCAGCCAGCCGCGTCTGTTCTGGCTGAGCCTGAGCCCCGTCGAGCGCGAGCACGTGATCGCCGCCTACACCTTCGAGCTGTCCAAGGTGTACGAGCAGGCGATCAAGGAGCGGGTCCTGACCGTCCTGGCGCGCATCGACGAGGTACTGTGCCGCGAGGTCGCCCAGGGACTCGGCCTGCCCGCTCCCCAGGCGGCGGCCGGCGCTCTGGTCGAGGTGGCGGCGAGCCCGGCCCTTTCCCAGGTCGGGCAGCGGTGGCCGGCCACCGGCCGGGTCCTCGGCATCATCACCGCCGCCACCAGCGACGTGGACGTGGTGCGGCAGCTGCGGGAAGCCGCACTCGACGCCGGGCTGATGCCGTTGATCATCGCACCCACCGGGGCGCCGCCGGCGGACGACCTCGCCGTGCAGCGGACCTACGCCGCGGCGCGGTCCGTCGAGTTCGACGCCCTGCTGGTGGCCGGCGCGCCCGCGCGCGGTGCCGATGACCACGGTGCCCGGGACGCCAAGTCCGGCGCCGTCGCCGGCGGCCAGCCCGCCCTCGACTCCCGCATCATCCTCCTCATCAACGAGGCCTACCGGCACGCCAAGCCGATCGCCGGCCTCGCGGATTCCCGCGCCCTGTGGGCGGCGGCCGGAATCGACCCGCATGCCCCCGGCGTCTTCACCGCCACCGACACCGAGCAGGCCGTCCCGATCGTGGCGGAGTGGCTGGGCACGCACCGGGTCTGGGAACGCTTCCCAGCAACGGCGCACTGAGCCTCCGGCTCTCGTGGCCGCGCGGGTTCAGGCCTGCTACTGGACGGGATCATCGTTGCTGCCCAGTAGCAGGCCCGCGGCGGACGCGCCCGTTTCGTGGGCAGAAGGGTGGACAGACGCGGAAGGCGGATGTTGGTACGGCCCCGTGAGGAGTGATGATGAAGGCCTTGACCTGGCACGGCAGACGGGATGTCCGTGTCGACACCGTTCCCGATCCGGCGATCAAGGATCCGGCCGATGTGATCATCAAGGTGACCACCAGCGGACTGTGCGGGTCGGACCTCCATCTCTACGAGGTCCTGGGCCCCTTCCTCGATGTCGGCGACATCCTCGGCCACGAGCCCATGGGCATCGTTCAGGAGGTCGGGCCCGAGGTGACCGCCGTGCGGGTGGGCGACCGGGTGGTGATTCCGTTCAACGTGTCCTGCGGGACCTGCCACACCTGCCAGCAGGGTCTGCACTCGCAGTGCGAGACCACCCAGGTGCGGGAGTACGGCAGCGGCGCCTCGCTGTTCGGCTACACCAAGCTCTACGGCCAGGTCCCCGGCGGGCAGGCTGAACTGCTGCGCGTCCCGTTCGGGAACACCCTGCGGGAACGGGGGTGAGCGTCACCACCGTCCTGCCGGGGCTGTTGCGCACCGGATCGCACACCGCCGCACGATTCCACGGCCGCCCCGGAGCCGAGTACTCCTGGTTCGCCACGGCGGCCTCCATGCCGCTGCTCTCGATGGACGCCGAGCGCGCTGCCCGTGCGATCGTCCGGGCGGCCGAGCGTCGCCGCCCCGAGCTGGTCGCCGAGATCGCGCAGCGTAGGACCGCGCATCTTGTCAGCCGGAAGAGCCGTGACGGCTTCCTGGAGCGCGGCCACCGGATCCGACCCAAAGGCCTTGATCAGGTTGCCCGTTCGCAGGACGAGCTCACAACTTGGTGCGCGATTGCCTGGGGCAACGCGTTCGGGCGGAGCGGGACTGACGGACGTGCTGGGTAAGGCCGAACAGAGCGCCGGTGGGATCGCGCATGATCACGTCTCCGTCGGAGTCCTGGCGAACTTCGGTTGCACCGAGCTGTCGGGCCCGCTTGACGTCGGCGGTGAGTCTGCCGCTGGCGAAACCGACCAGCCAGAGTGATCGCTGCGCCGTTGGTTTCCCTGGCGGCTTGCCGGTGGCGGCGATGGAGTTGTTCGGCAACCGGAACTCGGTGTGTCGGGGGTTGGAGTTCCAGTGCAGTGCTGGTCGGTAGAAGGCGGCGGCCGTCGCGGAGTGGTCGGTGAGAAGGCTGATGCGGGCGAAGGTCCCCGGTTCGTGGTTCAGCTGCATGCCCTCCTGGGTTCCGGGCTGCCAGAGTGACAGTGGTGCGCCGACGGGGTCGATCGTGACGGCGGCGTGGCCGAGCGTCCCGACTTGGGTCGGTGCCACGATGATCTGGGCGCCCAGGTTGGTGAAGCGGGTAGCGGTGGCTTGGAGGTCCGACACGGTGACGTTGGTCGTCCAGTACGGTGCGCCTGCGTCCTCGGCCGGCCCCAACGCGGCGACGAGACGGCCGCGCAGCGTGCAGAGCCGGTAGCCGTTGGAGTCCGGTCGGGCGACGGTCCAGCCGAACAGCGCGGTGTAGAACGCCGTCGTCGTCCCCATGTCGGGGGTGCCGAGGTCGATCCAGCTCACGGTGTTCTCGGGGTGGCGCGTGATGTTCATCGAGATGACTTTCCGTTGAGGCCGCCTCGCCCCGGCGGTGGAGCGAGGCGGTGTTCAGAGCCGACTCGGCGGCAACCTGCGGTGTCAGGCGTAGTAGGGCGAGTTCAGGTCGATACTGGCGTCTTTGACGATGTCGCCGTCGAACAGTCGTGTCGTCGCCGGGGCACCTGCTCGGCGGGCCTCTTCGGCGAAGGGGCCCTGAGCGAAGGCCAGGGCGTTCTCGGCGCTGTCGAACTCGTAGAAGCCACCGACGGTGTGCGTTCCGATGCCGGACAGCCACGTCTTGCGGATCAGGCCCGGTGCGGTCTTCAGCGCGGCATTGATCTGGCGCCAGTCGAACTGATCGAACGGCACTGCTGCCTGGATCTCGGTATAGAGAAACGTCTTGCCCATCACAAACCTCCGGCTTCGGGGGCGGTCAAGCCCACCTACTAGTACGTGCGTCCTAGTGGGCCGAGCATGGACTAGGATGGCCGTACTAGTCAAGGGGGTCCCGATGGCCGCGGACACGAAGTCCCGCATGATCAGCGCAGCAATCGGACTGCTGCAGCGCCACGGCCTGGCCGCGATGTCCTTCACCGACGTCCTGGCCGAGAGCGGTGCCGCGCGCGGAGCGATCTATCACCACTTCCCGGGCGGCAAACAGCAACTCGCACTCGAAGCCGCCCGCCGCAACGCCGAAGACGTCCGCAGCCACCTGCACGAACTGCCGGCCCGCACGCCACGCGAAGTCGTGGAGGCGTTCCTCGGCAGCGTCCGCCCCGTGGTGCAGGCGTCCGCCGGGGGTGGCGGCTGCGCGATCGCGGCGGTCACCGTCGACGGCGGTGCGGCCATCGCCGACCAGAGCAGCCTGCGCGCCGTCGCGGCCGAAGCATTCACCGGATGGGGCGGCGAACTCGCCGGCAAACTCACCCACGCCGGAATGAGCGCGTCCCAGGCCGCCGATCTGGCCACCCTCATGATCGTCACACTCGAAGGCGCCCACATCCTGTGTCGCGCCGCGGGCAGCATCGCCCCTTTCGACAGAGCTGCCGCTGCCCTGCTCTCCGGCCTCCCGAGCTCGGGTTGAACCGGCGCTCGAACACAGCAAGGTGGCGCACTGACACGATCAAGCCTCTGCCGGGGCACGCACGGGACCGCGCGGGTCGGGTACTGCTGTGACGCAATACCTTGGCCGCACGGCCCTGTCTCATCGTGTCTTCACGGGCCTGAAGCGCCGTCGACTCGGTTCGCCGATCGCAGAGTTGGCCGAGGCATGGATCGCCGCCGAGGAGGGCCGACTGCGCCAGCGTCGAGGCCGCAGCCGGTTGCGGGCGGTCGGCGCGGGGGGCCGAATCACCAGCTGCTGTTCACCGACCGGGTCATCGCCACGTCGGTCGTCCTGCGGTTCCAGGCCGCCGCCGGCATCCCCGGTCAGGTCGGGCGCGGCAGTACCGGTCTACCGGCAGAGGGCCGCGTCCACATCGGCGGCGATGCGCGGCTTGGCCTCGACGGAGGGCACGGTGGTCACCGCGATGTTGGCGGCGCGGCCGTCCTCGGTGACGCCGCCGCGGGTCACATAGCCGGGAAGGGTGCCGCCGTGGCCCCAGTAGACGCCGTCGCACGTCAGCGGGAAGCTGACCAGACCCAACCCGTAGCGGGCCCCCTTGCCGAGGTACTCGTCCACCGGGACGGTCGTGCGCATCTGCGCGAGCTGGTCCGGGGCGAGCAGGCCGCCGCCTATCAGCTCCGTGTAGAACCGGTTGAGATCGGTGTTGGTGGAGACCAGCGCCCCTGCGGCCCAGCCCCAGGACATGTCCTGCCGAGTGACGTCGGTGAGCGGGCCGTCCGGCGTCAGCCGGTCGTAGCCCTCGGGGTGCGCCTCGTGCACGGTGGTGTCCCCCGGCACCGGGAAGTAGGTGTGCCGCAGACCGATCCGGTCGATGACGCGGTGGGTGATCTCCTCACCCACCGGCCGGCCCGTGATCTTCTGGATGATCATCCCGGCGACCAGGTACCCGGTGTTGCTGTACCTCCAGCCGTCGCCAGGAGTGAAGTCGGACTTGTGAGCGAGCGCGAGGTCGAGGAGGTCGCGGGGCTCGTAGTACCGGTCCAGCCGGCCGCCCTCCAGGTATTCCGTGTAGTTGGGCAGACCCGAGGTGTGCTGGAGGAGCTGACGGACGGTAATGTTCCGGCCGTCGATGCCGTCCCCGCGCAGCAGGCCGGGCAGGTAGGTGTCGACGAAGGCGTCGAGCCCCACCTTGCCCTCGCCGACCAGCTGCAGCACGACCACCGAGGTGAAGGCCTTGGTGTTGCTGCCGACCCGCACCTGACCGTCCACCGGCACCTTCGCCCCGGTGGTCAGGTCACCGACTCCGGCCGTGTACCGGCGGGTCCGGCCGTCCCGGTCGGTGACGGTGGCCAGCGCGGCCGGTGCCTTGAAGTCCCGCACCAGGGCCTCCAACCGCTGCTGGACGCCATCCGGCCGTCGCGAGGCGGACGCGGCGTCGCCGACGGACGCCGGGTCGGAGGCGAAGGCCGTCGAGGCCGTGGCCGAGGACGGCACGCCGATCGTCAGCGTGCCGATCGTCAGCGCGCCGGCGATGACGGCCACCGCTGTGCGGGCCCGCCCGCCGGGTCGGCGACGGAGGCGGAACCGGGGCGACACACGCTCGTTCACGGAGGAACTCCTGTCGGTGGAGGGGTTCCCGGGGGCCTCCCGGGTGGTTTCCAGCGAACCACCCACGGCCCGTTGGGGTCGTCCACGCACAGGACGAGAGCAACCCCTCACCGCTGCACCTCTGGTACGACGCATCCGGGACCGCGGTCCCACCCGCCCGTCCTCCCGGAGCCCTACGCCCCGCCGTGAGCGGCGCCCGCTCCTTCCCCTGCACAGCTGCCGGAGCCCGCTGTCCCGGCCGCCCGACGTGGTGTGACGCCCCATCAGCCGAGCCGGGCCGACGGCCCGCAGCCCCGGAGGTCCGACACCCGCAACGGCACGCTGCCCCCGCGCCCGCCGCCCGCGTGCCCGGACAGCACCTCCCGGGCACAGGGCGTGCGTGTGGCTTACGCTGACCTCCCTGCCCGTCGGCTGGCTCCACCACGACGAGCGCGACCAGGAACTCGGCTCACCCCGGTCCGACGAAGCCTGGTCGACCGCCCGCAGCGACCTGTTCCTGCGCGCCTTCGACCTGCACCGCGCCCTCGTCGCCGGGGCCGCGAAGAAGGTCCACGGCAATCTCCAGCTCCTCACGGAGCTGATGACGAACACCAACGGGCCGGTCCGCGACGAGGAGATCGAGCGCGCCGTCAGCGCGGAGGGCGCAGCCCCTCAAGAAGGACGTCCAGGTAGAGCCCGCGGCGCGCAGGGTCACTGTCGCCGGAGCGCACGGCATGCTCGACGCCGCAGAGCAGGCGGCGCACGTCGTCCGCCCGAATGCCGACCCGGATGGCACCGGCCAGACGTGCGCGGTCCAGCAGCTCCGCGACGGCGCGGTCCAGCTCGGCCTTCATCTGCGAGGTCTGCGCCTCGGCATCGCTCGCGGACTCCAGCACGGACGCGAACCCCGGATCGTCCAGCGCGCGGTCGAGAGCGAAACGAAGCAGGCGATGCAGGCCCGCGAGCGCGTCCTCCTCGGCGGCGGCCGCCTGCGCCTCGCCGACCAGCTCCCGGAAGCGGTCCGCCGACAGCGCCTCCACCAGCGCATGGCGGTTGGGGAAGTGCCGGTACACGGTCCCGACCCCCAGGCCGGCGAGCTTGGCGATGGCATTCAGCTGAAGGGAGTCGTCACCGACGGCCAGCTGCTCGCGGGCGACCTGCAGCACCCTGGCGCGGTTGCGCGCAGCATCGGCCCGCAGTACTGGCCCCTGCCCCGCTCTCGGTGTCACGGCCCCCAGCATAAGCGAGCTGAGGGAGGTGGCCTGCCCGCGGGACGAGCCCGACCCGACCCGGTACGTCTCTTGTCCCGGTCGAAATTGCCCCAGCGCCTTCACGCCTCCGGGGACGTGATCCGGGTGCCTTGAGCGGAGACGAGACGCCATCCTGCGGTGGAGTCCGCGGCGAAGACGTGGGTGTAGCGGCTTCCGGCTGCAAAGGCGGTGCCGGCGGAATCGACGAAGTTCATGCTCGTCCGCCCGACGACAATGCCGACGTCACCGATGCGGCGGACAACAGCCTCCTGGGGGAAGGACTCGATGGCGGGGAACGTGACGGCTCCGGAGGAGACCGCCGCCAACAGGGCGGATCGGGGTACCACCGAACCGTCCTCGACGCCGACCAGGATGAAGTCATCCGCCAGCAGCTCGCCCAAGCGAACGGTGTCGGCGCCCACCAGTGCGTCGAAGAAGCGCCGGTCGTGCTCGACCAGGGCTGCGCGGTCGCCGGGTTCAGTCGTAGAAGGCATAGCCGTGTGTTCCGCTCTGTGTGTGATCCACTGCCACACGCGCGTGGCAGTGGTTATTCGAAGATATGACGTGACGTTGACGTCAAGGCCAGTCCGAACGCCATGGGCAAGGCCGGAAGGAGCTCGTCCGGTGCTCGGTGCGCCTTCCCCGACCTTGCGACCGGGGGCGGCCGGGATCAGGCAGGGGCGGGAGATGATCCGGCTCGCCTTCGTCTCGGCACGACCCCGGTACCGCACGTGCTCGGGTGGTGGGCCGGCCCGCACCCGGACGGCCGCCCGTCAGCGGGCCGCGCTGCGGGCTGCCGCCGCCCAGGCCGCCGTCACCGCGCGGTGGGCGGTGGCCGTCGCGGTGGCGAGGTCGTCGTCCAGGTGCAGTGGCGTGCCGAGGTGGACGTGCAGGGCCGGCCGGCGCGCCGGGGCGGTGGCGAGGCCGGCCAGCTGCTTGACCGGGCCGCCCGAGGTCAGCCGGCGGGCGCCCGCCTGCCCGAGCGGGACGACCGGCGCGCCGGTGGCCGCTGCCAGCCGGGCGAGGCCGCTGCGGAACGGGCCGGGCGCCGACTCGCCGGAGTCGCCGCGGCGCGGCAGGCCGCCCTCGCCGTAGATGAGCACCAGGTGTCCGGCGGCGAGCGCGTCGGCGGCCCGGTCCAGGGCGTCGGCGGCGTGCTCGGTGCCGCGGTGGACGGGGATGTGTCCCTCGCGGCGCAGCAGCCGCCCGAGCAGCGGCACGCGCCACAGGCCGGCCGCGGCGAGCACCACCGGCCGCGCGCCGAGGCGGTGCAGGGCGGCGAACACGATCGCGGGGTCGGCGAGCGAGGTGTGGTTGGCCGCGACGATGCTCCCGGGGGCGAGCGCGGCGCCGGGGTCGGCGCTCACCCGCAGGGAGCCGAAGGCGGGTACGAGGAGGGCGGCGGCGCGGCTGAGCATGGCTGGTTCGGTCCTCCGGTGGGCGGTCGGGCTGCCACCAGTGTTCGCCGCCCGGCCCCGGCGTGCCTGAGTACCCGTACTCAATGTCCTGCGGATCTGCGGGAGCACGTCTAGGCTCGATGGGATGAGGCGACTCGACGCGGTGGACCGGGCCCTGTTCGACCGGGTGGCGCTGGCGCGCCTGCGCCACGCCCAGCCGTGGCTGCGCCGTCTGAGCCGGTCCGCGGACCACGGGATGCTCTGGATGGGCACGGCCGCCGTGCTCGGAGCGGTCGGTGGCCGGGCCGGGCGGCGGGCGGCCCTGCGGGGGGTCGGGTCGCTGGCGCTGGCCTCGGTCGCGGCCAACATCGCCGCCAAGCAGCTGACCCGGCGTCCGCGCCCCGTGCTGGACCAGGTGCCGCTGGTGCGGCAGTTGCTCCGGCAGCCGGTGACGAGTTCGTTCCCGTCCGGCCACTCCGCCTCGGCCGCCGCCTTCGCGACGGCCGTCGCGATCGAGGCCCCGCTGCTGGGCCTGGCGGTGGCGCCGGTGGCGGCCGCCGTCGGGGCGTCGCGGATCTACACCGGCGCGCACTACCCCGGCGATGTGCTGGCCGGATTCGCGCTGGGTTCGGGGCTGGCGGCGCTGACGCTGCGCTGGTGGCCCCGGGCGAACGACCGGCCGCCGCCCGCCGGTCCGCCGCGCCGGGCGGCGCCGGCACTGGCGGCGGGGGCCGGGCTGTCGGTGGTGGTCAACAGCGGCTCCGGGAACGGGGCGTTGCTGACCAGCGACCCGGAGGAGACCGCCGCCGGCCTGCGCACACTCCTGCCGAGCGCGCAGGTGCGGGTCTGCGGACCGGACGACGACCTGCCCGCCCTGCTCGCCGAGGCGGCCGACCAGGCGGCGGCGGCCGGCGGCGCCCTCGGGGTCTGCGGCGGCGACGGCAGCGTCAACCTGGCCGCCTCGCTGGCGGTCGAGCGCAATCTGCCGCTGGCCGTCTTCCCCGGCGGCACGCTCAACCACTTCGCCATGGACCTCGGGATCGAGTCACCGGACGCGACGGCGGCCGCTGTGGAGGCCGGGTCCGCCTGCGGGGTCGATCTGGGCCTGGCCGCCGACGACACCGAGCGGCGGATCTTCCTGAACACCTTCAGCCTCGGCGTGTACCCCGAACTGGTCCGGCTCCGTGAGTCGTTGGAGGGCCGACTGGGCAAGTGGCCGGCCCTGGCGGTGGCCGTCATCCGGGCCCTCGCCGCGGCCGAACCGGTCACCGTCGAGGCGGGCGGGCGCAGCCGGCGGGTGTGGCTGCTGTTCGCGGGCAACGGCGCCTACGACCCGCCGGGCTTCGCCCCCACCCGCCGGACCGGCCTGGCCGACGGGCTGTTGGACATCCGCGTGGTGGACGGCGGCAGCCCGTTCGCCCGGACCAGGCTCGCGGCCGCCTTCCTCTCCGGCACGCTGGCCCGCTCGCGGGTCTACCACTCGGCCCGACTGACCGCCCTGGGGCTCGACTCACTGGGAGACGCCGACCGGATCGCCGTCGACGGCGAGAGCCTGCCGGCCTCCGGCGCCCTGCGGCTGGCCAAGGCGCCGAACGCCCTGACGGTCTACCGCCCCTCGCTCCCGTAGTGGCCGGGAACCAGCGACGCCGGCCGCGGGACGACACGCACCACACCCCATTCAGGTGACATTCCCACCAGGGGCGTGCCCCGAGCCCCTAGCGTGCAGAGCACGTTAGTCCACGAAGGGATTACGCCATGTACCGTACCGTCCGCACCGTCGCCGTCCTCCTGGCCGCCATCGGCGCCGCCGCCGTACCGTCCCAGGCATTCGCCGACGGCCCCGTGGTGACCACCACGACCATCACGGTCATCGGCACCGGCAACCAGCTCGCCGGGGCCGACATCTTCAACACCGGCGGCGACAACGTCGTCGGCTCGTTCAACGGCAACGAGATATACTGACCATCTGAACGAAGCGGTACCGCGCAGCACCGCCCAGTACCGAGCGGTACCGCGCGGAATCCGAACCGCCGCCACCGCCCGCGCCTCCCCGGCGCGGGCGGTGGTATTTGCGCCCGCGCCGTCCCCGGAGCCGGCCGGAATCCGCGCCCGTCCCCGCGCAGCGGCGGCACCCGGCTACGGGTGGTAGAGCTCCCGGGCACGGACGCGGTCGACGGGCGCGTCCTGGGGCAGGTGCAGGAAGTGGTCCAGCTGCCACGCCTGCGCGCCTGCGGCCCGGCGGTTGGTGGTGGTCACCCAGGGCGGATAGACGCGGAAGGCCCGCTTTCCGCCGGATCCGTCGACCGAGACGACGCCGTGCCGGCGGAGCACGTCCATCGGGAGCACGAACTGGCCGGCATGGTGACGGTCGCGGGTGCCGATGACGAGGAGGTCGACGGGGTCGGCGGCGTCGAAGGGTTGAATGGGCCCGCCCGGGGACCTCTTCCACACGGTGACGAACTGGCCGACCTTGGTGGGGGTCGTCCTGGCCGCGCGGAACCGGACGGAGAGTCCGTCAAGGGTGAAGGTGTGCGCGGCGTACTCGGCGCTCTCGGCCTCGGGAGCCGGCTGCGTACAGCTGAACCCGCAGGGGTCGTAGACGAGCACCTTCGCCGTACGGAGATCGCTGTGGACCGGGGCGGTGTCCGACCACGGTGCGCGGCGGACGGGGTGGGGATCGGGTGGGCGCTCGTCGTACGTGGGCATTCGTTCACCCTGTCAGAGGTAGGTGGCCGGTCGGTGACCGGCCTTGGGGACGCAGCTCTCGTCTCGACGTGCCGGGCACGGCACGCCGGGCCGGGCACGCCGGGCCGGGGAACGCGAGAGCGTCCGGCGGCGAAGGCGGCCGCTCAGGTCTCGCGCTGCGGGTGGTACTCCGCCTCGGGTATGCCGAAGGTCCAGGCCACCCCGGCCCGGGCGGTGCGGGTGCTCGGCGGGACGCGCAGCCAGTAGGTACGGAAGGTACCGTCGGGCTCGGCGGTGGAGTTGACCACCTCGACCATCACCACCGGCTCGTCGTCCGGGAGTTGGATCCGCCAGAGCACGCCCGTCCCGTCGCGGTGCAGCGGCTCGGCGCCGGAGTCCGCCAGATACCGCTCGTAGCCGTAGTGCTCCAGCAGGACGCGGCGCAGTTCGGCGTTCTCCTCCGTACGGATCCGCTCGACGGTGACCTCACCGAGGCCGGACAGGAAGTCGGCCGGGACGGGCATGCCGCGCCAGGCATGCAGCGCGAAGCCGTCGGCGAACTCCAGAGCCGGACCGTCGGCCCGGTCGAGCCGGCCCGCCTCGTCGCGGTGCAGCGCGACCGGCCGCTCGCTGACCAGGGCCACGCCCTCGTACGGCCACCACCAGCCGGCGCCGCGTGCGACCTCGGCGAGCGCCTCGACCCCGGCCTGCCGGGCCTCCCCGGACCTTTCCACCCCGGCTGCCTTGTCGGTCCCGGCTGCCGATGCTCCGGTGAGCACGCCCGCCGCCTCGAAGGCGGCGAACCACGGGGCGTCGTACTGACCCCTGACCGCGTCCAGCAGGACGAGCCGGACCGCGGTGCGACGGGCACGGGCGGCATCGGTCTCGGGCCGGTCGGCCCGTTCGAAGTCGGGCTCGGGGGCGAGCCGGTCGAGCACCACGTCGCGGATCCGCCCGGCCAGTGCGTTGGTCACCGGGCCGAGTTCACCCCCGGTCAACGCCCAGAGCGGCGCCCACCCCGCCGCGCCGACCTGCTCCACGGCCTGCCGTCTGGCCGCCTCCCACGGCAGTGTGCGAACGGCCTCACGAACGCTCACCGCGCCGGCGGCCCGCAACTCCAGGGCCTCCTCGGCCGCCGCCGACGGCGAGCCGAACCACCGGACCGCGGCCGGCTCGGCCAGCCCGGCCGCCCGGTAGGCGGCGCGCACCGCGTGCTCGACCGCGGCCCGGTCGGCCGGACCGGTGGCCGCCGCGCCCGCCCGCCAGCGGGCCGCCGCCTCGGCCGGCACGACCGTCTGCTCCGTCACCCTCACACCTGCTCCTGTCCCGCCCGGGTACTGCGCCCGGTCGTCCGACCCGCTTGTTCCATTCACCGTGAGCGCCCCGGGTACCGGACGCAGCACGGCCGCACCGCCTCCCCGGGCGCCGCCTCGTCAGTCCGCGACGACGCGCACCGCGCCCGGCGCGTACTCGCGCTGACGCACCACCCGGTACCAGCCCTTGGGCAGGGGTATCGCGGCGTGCTCCTCGTGCACCACCCGGCCGCCCTCGGGCAGGCGCAGCCAGGCGGCACCGAACGGCCCGGCCTCCCGGCGCAGCTCCCCCGGGCCGACCACGGCGTGCGCGTGGCCGGTGACCTCACCGAGCGCCAGCACCAGCCGGCCCCGGGCGTCCCTCGGCTGCGCGGCCAGCGCCGCCACCCTCGGGGGCACGGCGGCCTCCGCGGTCGGCACGATCAGCACGTCACCCTGGCGGTACATCAGTCCTCCCTGACCGACCCGACGGACGTCGGAATCTCACGCTCCGAAACGTAGGGCAGGGGTCTGACAGCGCGCCCGGCCACCGCCCCCGACGACCGGTTTGTCGGACCCGGCTGGTAGACAGTTGTCCGGCCCCAACCCCGGAGGAGCAGCACATGACGGTCGGCGAGCACATCGAAGAGTTCCACGGCCTCCCGGTCCTCGACTTCGCCCAGGCCGTCGACGACGGCTCCGCCCTGCCGGAGGTGGCGGCGGTCGCCTGGAAGGTCGGCGTCGAGTACGACTCGCCGAAGTCGTTCGTCGAGCGCTGGCAGCAGTTCCTCGACGCGGTCGACGCCGAGCGGGTCCGCGCCGTGGTGGTCGGCGAGTGGTCCACGGACGGTCCGGAGAGCTTCGCCGAGCCGCTGGCGGCGATCGTCGCCGCGGCCGACCGGCTTCCGGCGCTGCGCGCCCTTTTCATCGGCGACATCACGTACGAGGAGAACGAGATCTCCTGGATCGACATGGTCGACGTGACGCCTGTGCTGACGACGTACCCACTGCTCACCGAGCTGGTGGTGCGCGGCGCCGCGGGAGGCGTGGTCGAGGGCGACGGTCTCGCCCTGCAGCCGCTGCGCCACGAACACCTGAAGGCGTTGTGGTTCGAGTCGGGCGGCCTGCCGGCCGCGGTGCTGCGGGCGGTCGCGTCCAGCGAGTTCCCGGCCCTGGAGCGGCTGGAGTTCTGGCTGGGTGTGGAGAACTACGGCGGCGACTCCACCCTCGACGATCTGGCGCCATTCCTCGACGGCGCCCGGTTGCCGGCGCTGCGCCACCTCGGCCTGCAGAACAGCGAGGTCCAGGACGAGATCGCCGCCGCCGTCGCCCACGCCCCGGTCGTGGCCCGGCTCGAGTCGCTCGACCTCTCCATGGGCGTGCTGACCGACCAGGGCGCGACCGCCCTCCTGGAGGGCCAGCCGCTCACCCACCTGCGGGCGCTCGACCTGCACCACCACTACCTCACCGCGGAACTCCAGCAGCGGCTCCGCGAAGCCCTCCCCGGCGTGGCCCTCGACCTCTCCGAGGCCGGAAACCCGGACGACCGGTGGCGCTACGTCGCGGTCGCCGAGTGACCGGGCGCCGCCCCTCCCCCTCGTCCACCACCCACCGTTCACCAGCACCACAAGCAAGTCAGGGAGCCGCATGACCGTCAACGAGCACCGCCGGGAGTTCCACGGGCTGCCCGTCTTCGAGTTCTCCGGCGAGGCCGACGACGCCCGCGAGCAGCCGGCGCCGGGCGCGGTCGCCTGGCGGGTCGCGGTGCGCTACGGGTCGAGCACCGATTTCGACGCGCTCTGGAACGCCTTCCTCGACAGGGTGGACCCGGCCGGGGTCCGGGCGGTGCTGATCGGCCCCTGGTGGACGCACGACTACGACTCGGTCAGCGACACGCTGGCCACCATCGTCCGCGACGCCGAGCGGCTCCCCGGCCTCGAAGCACTCTTCGTCGCCGACGTGACGTACGACGAGTGCGAGATCTCCTGGCTGGAGATGTCCGACGTCACCGCGGTGGCGACGGCCTTCCCCCGGCTCGCCGAGCTGGTGGTGCGCGGCGGCACCGGGCTGGCCCTCACGCCCTTCCGGCACGACCGGCTGAAGGTCCTGCGGTTCGAGACGGGCGGACTGCCCGGCACGGTGGTGCGGGCCGTGGCCGGCTCCGAACTGCCCGCGCTGGAGCGGCTGGAGCTCTGGCTCGGGGTGGACGAGTACGGCGGCGACTCGACCATCGACGATCTGGCGCCCTTCCTCGACGGCACCTGTTTCCCGGCGCTGCGCCACCTCGGCCTGCAGAACAGCGAGGTCCAGGACGAGATCGCGGCCGCCGTCGCCCACGCCCCGGTCGTGGCCCGGCTGGAGTCGCTCGACCTCTCCATGGGCGTGCTCTCCGACGAGGGCGCCACCGCTCTCCTGGAGGGCCAGCCGCTCACCCACCTGCGGGCGCTCGACCTGCACCACCACTACCTCACCGCGGAACTCCAGCAGCGGCTCCGCGAAGCCCTCCCCGGCGTAGCCCTCGACCTCTCCGACGCCGAGGACGAGGACGACCCCGAGGACCGCTACGTCGCGGTCGCCGAGTAGCCGGGGCACGGTTCGGATGAGCACCCTGGAGACGACCACACCGCGGGCGGCCGCGCCCCGGCCCGCGCCCGCACAGCCCGCCCTTCCGCAGCCTGCCCTGCCGCAGCCTTTCCCGTCGCAGTCCGGCGAGGCCGCGAGGCTCGCGCCGCTGACGGTCCTCGGCCACCCGGGCCACCGGCGGGTGGCACTGTTCGCCGCGGCCGCCCGGGCGGCCGGCCTGCCCGAGCCCACCGTCCTGCCCTGGATCGACGTGCTGCGCGGCCGCTTCCACCTGCCCGAGGGCGGCCTCCTGCGGATCGAGTCGCCCGGTGAGGACGCGGCCGTCGACGAACTGCTGCGCGGCCCGGCCCTCGGCGCCTCGTACGCGCCGACCAGGGTGGAGGGCGGTGCGGCCTGGTACGCGGGTGTCGTCGCCGCCCTGCGCACGGTGGCGCGGGTGCCCGGGGTGCGGCTGCTCGGCGATCCGGAGGAGATCGCCGTGATGTTCGACAAGCGGCGGGCGCACGCGCTGCTGGTCGGCGCCGGGGTGCCGGTGCCCCGCGCACTCGACGGCGCCGACGTCGCCGGCTGGGAGGACCTCCGGGAGCGGCTCCGGGCGGCCGAGCTGCGGCGGGTGTTCGTCAAACCCGCGCACGGCTCCTCCGCCTCCGGCGTGGTGGCGCTGGAGTTCGGCCCCCATGGGCAGGTGCTGGCCACCACCTCGGCCGAGCTGGCGGACGGGCACCTGCACAACTCCCTGCGGGTCCGGCGCTACCGGGACGAGCGGCAGGCGGCCGAACTGGTCGACCGCCTCGCACCGGACGGGTTGCACGTCGAGCAGTGGATCCCGAAGGCCTCGCAGTCGGGCCGCTCGGCGGACCTGCGGATCGTGGTGATCGCCGAGCGGGCCACCCACGCCGTGGTGCGCACCAGCCCCCAGCCGATGACCAATCTCCACCTCGGCGGCGCCCGCGGCAGCCTCGCCCTGGCCCAGGAGGCCGCCGGCCCCGCCTGGCCGACCCTGCTGGAGACGGCGGAACGGGCGGCCGCATGCTTTCCCCGCTCACTGATGGTCGGCGTCGACGTCCTGCCCGCCGCCGCCTGGCGCCGCGCCCTGGTCGGCGAGGTGAACGCCTTCGGCGACCTCCTGCCGAACCTCACCGGCCTGCCCGGCGGCCCGGCCGAAGGCCTGGACACCTACGCCGCCCAGATCTCCGCACTCCACCGACCGGGCCGCGGGCCCGGGTTGACGAACCGCGCACCGATGGAACCGACGTCATGAACCGCCAGCAGCACCACCCGGCCCCGACCGCGACAGCGGCATCCGCGCCCGCACCCGCACCCGCACCCGCACCCGCACCCGCACCCGACATCAACGCCGTCGTGGGCACCCACGACCTGCTCCTCGTCACCCTGGACACCCTGCGTTTCGACGTGGCCGAGGAGCTGGCCGCGGCCGGGCGGATCCCGAACCTCTCCGCCGTCCTCCCCGGTGGCCGCTGGGAGCGCCGGCACTCCCCGGGCAGCTTCACCTACGCCGCCCACCAGGCGATCCTGGCCGGCTTCCTGCCCACCCCCGCCTCCCCGGGCGGTCCGCACCCGCGCCTGTTCGCCGCCCGCTTCGCCGGGTCGGAGAGTACCGCCACCCGCACCTGGGTATTCGACGCGCCCGACCTGCCGAGCGCGCTCGCCGCCCACGGGTACCGGACGGTCTGCATCGGCGGCGTCGGCTTCTTCAACAAACAGGGCCCGCTCGGGTCGGTCCTGCCCGGGCTCTTCCAGGAGAGTCACTGGGCAGCCGAAATGGGCGTCCCGTCCCCCACCTCCTTCGAGGCGCAGGTGGCCCGGGCCGAACAGGTCGCCGCCGCGCAGCCGGCCGGGCAGCCCCTCTTCCTGTTCCTCAACGTCTCGGCGCTGCACCAGCCCAACTGGTTCCACCTGCCCGGCGGCACACGCGAGGACGGGGACTCCCGGGAGAGCCACGCCGCCGCCCTGGAGTACGTCGACGCGCACATCGGCCGACTCTTCGCGGCGATGAGCGCCCGACGACCGTGCTTCGCGATCGTCTGCTCCGACCACGGCACGGCCTACGGCGAGGACGGCTACACCGGCCACCGGATCGGCCACGAAGTGGTCTGGACGGTGCCGTACGCACACTTCACCCTCCCCGCCCGACCGACGGCCGCACCCCCGGTACGCGAGTGCACGACGACCGCATCCCCGACAGCCGCACCGCCGACGACCGACCGCACGACGGCCACCGCCGAGGAGGAGACCGCATGACCACGGCACCGGCCCCGCCGACCGCGTCGCCCTACCAGTCGTACGTCTACGCCTACCCGCACAAGACCGCCTACCGGCCACTGCCGGAGCGCCCGGCGCTGCGCGAACTCTGGGCCGGCGAGCCGCAGCACGCGCTCTCGCTCTACCTGCACATCCCGTTCTGCGAGGTCCGCTGCGGCTTCTGCAACCTGTTCACCCGGATCGGCAGCCCCGAGGGCCTCACCACCGCCTACCTGGACGCGCTGGACCGCCAGGCCGCCACCGTCCGCGAAGCCCTGGACGACGACGCGCGGTTCGCCCTGGCGGCGTTCGGCGGTGGCACACCCACCTACCTCACCGCCGGCGAGCTGGAGCGGCTCTGCGACATAGCCGAACGGCGGATGGGCGCCGACCTGCGGGCGGTTCCGCTCTCCGTGGAGGCCTCCCCGGCTACCGCCACCGCCGACCGGCTGGAGGTGCTGGCCGCCCGCGGCGCCACCCGGCTGAGCCTGGGCGTGCAGTCCTTCGTGGACGCGGAGGCCCGCTCCGCCGTCCGCCCGCAGAAGCGCGCCGACGTCGAGGCCGCCCTCGGGCGGATCCGCGCCGCGGGCTTCCCCGTCCTCAACATCGACCTCATCTACGGCATCGACGGCCAGAGCGAGGCCGGCTGGCTGCGCTCGCTGGACGCAGCGCTGGCCTGGCAGCCCGAGGAGCTGTACCTCTACCCCCTGTACGTCCGGCCGCTGACCGGCCTGGCCCGGCGTGGCGAGCAGGAGAGCCCGGCCGCCTGGGACGCCCGCCGGCTCGCCCTCTACCGGAGCGGCCGCGACCACCTGCTCGCCCACGGCTACCAGCAGGTGTCGATGCGGATGTTCCGCCGCAGCGCCTCCCCGGAGGCCGGGCGCAGCGAGTACGCCTGCCAGACCGACGGCATGGTCGGCCTCGGCTGCGGGGCCCGTTCCTACACCTCCCGGCTGCACTACTCCTTCGACTACGCGGTGAACGCCACCGAGGTGCGCGGCATCATCGACGACTACGTGGCCACCACCGACTTCCGGCGCGCCGAGGTCGGCCGGGCCATGTCTCCCGAGGAGGCCCGCCGGCGCCACCTCGTCCAGTCGCTGCTCCAGGCGGAGGGCATGCCCCTGGCGGAGTACCGCGACCGGTTCGGCAGCACCCCCGCCGAGGACTTCCCGGCCGAGCTGGCCGCGTTCGAGGCCCGGGGCTGGCTCGCGCAGGACGCGGCCCGCCTGGTGCTCTCGCCGGAGGGCCTGGCGCACTCGGACGCGGCCGGTCCGATGCTGTTCTCACCCGAGGTCCACCGGCTGATGGCCGGGTACGAGGCGAAATGACCTTCCTCGGTATGCCCACGCCCCGACCGGCCGCCGACGACGGCGGGCCCGACCCCGACCTCGCGCCCGCGCTCACGCCTGCTTCGCTGCCCGCGCCGGACGGTGGACTCGACCTGACCCTGCTCTACCGGGGCCCGCTGTCCTCCTGCGACTACGACTGCCCGTACTGTCCTTTCGCCAAGCGGCGTGACACACCCGAGCAGTTGCGCGCCGACCGCGCCGCGCTGGCCCGGTTCACCGACTGGGCCGGCGGGCGGGCCGGGACGGGCGACACCCTGTCCGTGCTCTTCACCCCCTGGGGCGAGGGTCTGGTCCGGTCCTGGTACCGGCGGGCGCTGGTCGGGCTGAGCCGGCTGCCGCACGTGCGCCGGGTGGCGATCCAGACCAACCTCAGCTGCCGCACCGACTGGCTGGCCGAGGCCGACCTCGACACCCTGGCGCTCTGGGTGACCTACCACCCCGGACAGGTCGGCTACGAGCGCTTCCTCGCCAAGTGCCGTGAGCTCGACGCGCTCGGTGTGCGGTACAGCGTCGGCGTGGTCGGCCGGCCCGAACACCTCGCGGAGGCCCGCCGGCTCCGCGCCGCGCTGAATCCCGCCGTCTACCTGTGGGTCAACGCCGCCGAGGGCCTCGCCTACACCGACGCCGAGGCCGCCGACTGGACGGCGCTGGACCAGTACTTCGGCTACAGCCGGCACGCCCACCCGAGTGGCGGCCGGCCCTGCCGGACCGGTGACTCCGTGCTCTCGGTGGACGGCGACGGGACCGTCCGCCGCTGCCACTTCGTCCGGGAGGAGCTCGGCAACCTCTACGACGGCTCGTACCGGCCCCGACTCCGCGGCCGGCCCTGCCCGTTGCCGGTCTGCGACTGTCACATCGGCTATGTGCACCTGGAGACGCTGCCGCTCTACGAGGTCTTCGCCGGAGGTGTCCTGGAGCGCGTGCCGCACGACTGGTGACACGGGGGCACGGCCCGGGGTAGCAGGCCGCCACCTGCCGTGCACGCCGGGCTCCGGGCGCCGCCAGCGCTGGGCAGATGAGCCCCGGCGTACCTAGCCTGGTAGGAGGAGGCGATGGCAATGCTTGGAGACGCACCACTGGTGGCCATCATCCCGGCAGCGGATCTGGCCCGGGCGAAGCGCTACTACACCGACACCCTCGGTCTGAAGCTCACCGACGAAAGCGAACAGGACGTCAGTTTCGAATGCGGCGGCACGGAGTTCGGCATGTACGAGACGCCGAGCGCCGGGCAGTCCGCGCACACCCTCGCCAGCTTCAAGGTCACCGACCTGGACGGCGAGATGGCGGCGCTGCGCGAACGCGGGGTCACGTTCGAGGAGTACGACCTGCCGGGCCTGAAGACGGTCAATGGCGTCGTCGAGGCCGAGGGCATGCGCGCGGCCTGGTTCAAGGACAGCGAAGGGAACATTCTCTGCTTGAACGAGCGGACCGCCAAGTAGCGCCCGTCCACCGCACCCCGCACTCCCCTGCGGCACTCGCACCGGCAGCCGGCAGCCCGGCAGCCCGGGATCACGGTCACGACCGACACGAGGGCCCGGGGAGTCGCGCGTACCCGCCGACCGCGTACCCGCCGACGACGACAGGCCCGCTACGACCTCCGCAGCGGGGCTGACGCCGCGTAACCACGCACGGAGGTGTCGTCCGACCACTGTGGCCGGACGGCACCGGCGTGAGGACGGCACCGGCGTGAGGACGGCGGGTCAGTCTTCGGCGCCGTCCGCCAGGACCGCCGAGTCCAGCGCGCCCGTGACTCGATCGAGCAGGACGCGCAGGGCGGCGAGGTCCTCGAC
This sequence comes from Kitasatospora sp. NPDC050463, assembly GCF_040655255.1. Taxonomy (NCBI): domain Bacteria; kingdom Bacillati; phylum Actinomycetota; class Actinomycetes; order Kitasatosporales; family Streptomycetaceae; genus Kitasatospora; species Kitasatospora sp. NPDC050463. The sequence continues at coordinate 53,793 of NZ_JBFAJO010000040.1, read as the reverse complement.
CGGCAGGCCGGTGGCGGTCAGCAGTGTGCGCGGCACCTGGCCGGCACGGTCGCGCAGCTCGCGCCCGGCGTCGGTGAGGCTGACGGTGACGGAGCGCTCGTCCTCGGGGCTGCGTTCGCGGCGGACCAGCCCGGCCGCCTCCAGTCGCTTGAGCAACGGGGAGAGGGTGCCGGAGTCCAGGCGCAGGTGTTCGCCGATCCGCTTCACGGGCAGCTCGCCGTGCTCCCAGAGCACCAGCATGACCAGGTACTGGGGGTAGGTGAGGCCCAGGTCCTTGAGCAGAACGCGGTACACGCCGCCGAAGGCCCGCGAGGCGGCGTTCAGCGAGAAGCAGATCTGCTGGTCGAGGCGGAGCAGGTCCTCGTCGCGCAGCGGCTGCTCGCCGTGGAGCCGGTCCGCGTCCGTAGGGCCGGGGTGGGCGGCGGCGAGCGGTACGGCGTCGAGGGGAGCGGTCCCGGGGGGCGTGGCCATGACCCCATAGTACCGATCGTCCGCGCCATTCAGTTGTGCGCAATTGAATTGTGTGCTCTACTTGTCTCCAGAAGCGGCCCCCCGGCCGCCGGGAACAGAAGCACCACCGACGCAGGACGGAAGGGACCGGACCATGGACGCGCTCTACACCGCAGTGGCCACCGCGAACGGCCGAGAGGGCCGCGCTGTCAGCTCCGACGGACAGCTGGACCTGGCACTGGCGATGCCCCCCGCCCTCGGCGGCAGCGGTCAGGGCACCAACCCCGAGCAGCTGTTCGCAGCCGGCTACGCGGCCTGCTTCGCCAGCGCCCTGAGCCTGGTCGGCCGGCAGGCCCGCGTCGACACCAGCGAGGTCTCGGTCACAGCCGAGGTCTCGATCGGCAAGGACGGCGCTGGCTTCGGCCTCGCCGTGGTCCTGCGGGTCGAGCTGCCGGACTCCCTCGCCGGCGAGGGCGGCGAGCTGCTGGTCAAGCAGGCGCACGAGGTCTGCCCGTACTCCCGGGCCACCCGGGGCAACATCGTGGTGGAGCTCGTCGTCGAGTAGCACCACCCGCCTCCCGGCACCGGCAGGGCCCGCCGCGCGACCGGCGGGCCCTACGTCGTCATCCGCCGCCGGGCGGCTCCCCCGCGCCACCCCCACCCGGACCGCCTACGGCCCGGAGGACGTCCAACCTCCGGCGGTACTCCTCCTCGTCGATCTCGCCGCGCGCGAACCGCTCGGCGAGCAGGTGCTCCGCCGTCGGGGACACCGCCCGACGCGGCGGCCCCGCCGGTCCGGCCTCGACACCCGCCCCCCACGACGCCGGCGTCACCGGCCGCGGGCTCCGTGAGGTCCGGGAGAGATGGCGGACCAGAGCCACGGCCGCCAGGACCAGGACCACCAGGGCGACCAGCATCACGACCGCGAGCAGGCCGTAGCCCCAGCCGCCCAACAGGTGGCCGTGCCCGTGGCGCGGACCGTTCCAATGCCCCATCACGGCCTCCTCCTCCGGCCCGGCAGGGCCTCTCGAGGTGATCGGGCGCCTCACCACCATCGTGCGCCCCCAGGCAGCCCGGCGGGCCTGAGGATTGTCTGAGAAAACGCTCCTGGCACGTCGAACGGGCCCGTCGGGGTAGCGTTGCGGCCCATGGACCACCACCCGCCGGCCGACGACCGCGAGCGGCTGGTCGCGGCCGGGGTGCTCCGCCGCTACGAGGACAGGCAGCTGCATCCGGCCCTGCGCCATTCGCCGATCTTCTACGTCTCCACCCGACTCTGGGATGAGCTCACCGCGCTCGCCATCGCGCCGGACTCGGCCGCCGCGACCGCGCACGCGCTACTGGCCGCCATCGCCGCCGACGCGGTCGACGCCGCGCTCGCCCCCGGCAACGAACGCGCCCCGCGCGACGACCTGTATGTCACGCACCCCGCCTACATCGGCCCGCACCGCCGGGTGGTCTGGTTCCAGCGCACCGGCCCGCGCGGCCTGGTCACCGCAACGTTCCCGCCGGAGGCGTGAACGGGGCAGCGACCGGAGCAGCGGCCGAAGCGCCGAACCGCTGCCACCCGCGCCCGCCACCCGGCCCGTGCCGGCCGGCCGGCCCGCCCGCCGGAGCCCGGGACTCGTCGTCAGCGCTCGACCCGCAGACCGTGGCAGACCCAGCTCAGCCGGTCCGGCCCCGCCGCCGACGGCCGGTCGTGGTACGTGCCGTCCGCCACCGAGAGGTTGACGATCAGGTACGCGTGAAAGTCGGGCCCGACCCCGCGCCGGTCGGCGTGCACGAGCGTGTCGTCGACGAACCAGTCCACCGAGTGCGCGCCCAGCACCGTCCGCAGGTCGAAGGTCGCGCCCGGGGCTATCCCGGCGGCGGCGCCGTGCCAGTACAGGAAGCCGCCGCGGACGTGGTTCGAGATCTCCAGCAGGTCCGGGTGGTCGGGGTGGTACTCGAAGACGTCCACCTCGTTGCCGCCGTCCCGCCAGGTCCAGATGGCGGGCCAGGCCCCCATCTCGACGGGGAGGGTCACCCGCGCGGTGAGGACGTCGCCGGTGCGGACCTGGAACGCCTCCGGACTGCCCTCGGTGGTGAGCAGGCTGCACGTCCACAGGCCCCCGGCGTGCCGCCGGGTGGCGGTGAACACCCCGCCGGGGCAGTAGGCGCGGCTCAGGAAGTCGAGTTTGTGATCGCCCCGGTTGGTCGGCCCCATCCGGGGATAGGCACTGCTGCGGCCCGCCACCCACTGCCTGGTCGAAGTGAAGTCCGCGTCGAACACGACTGCCACGGCCGCCTCCCCGGAAACCCTGCGCGCCGGCGACCCAGTGCCGCCGTACACAAAGAGTGACTTACCCGATACCCTCCGCAGTATGCGAACCGGACGCTCCCGGTCCGCAGAGCCGGAGGCGGCGTGGCGTCGGCGTCGGCGTCGGCGTCGGCGTCGGCGTCGGCGTCGGCGTCGGCGTCGGCGTCGGCGTCGGCGTCGGCGTCAGTGTCGGTGTCAGTGTCGGCGAAAGCGCGCAGCGGGGCCGGGCGGCGGTCAGCCGACCACGGCGGGCGCGTCGCTGCTGCCGAGGCGGTCGGTGACCGAGACGACGCCGTCCACCGAGCGGCAGAGGTTCAGCACGATCGGGACGAGGTGCGGCGCCGGGACGCTGCCACTGAGCACCACCCGGCCCTGGTCGACCTCCACGCCGACCTCCGCCGGGCTCACGCCCTCGATCCGGCCGAGCACCTCCTCGACGATCTCGCGGCGGATCACCCGGTCCTCGCGCAGGAAGACGCGCAGCAAGTCGCCCCGGCTGACCATGGCGAACACCCGGCCGTCCTCGTCCAGCACCGGCAGCCGCTTCACCCCGTGCCGGCTCATCAGCCGGGCCGCCACGACCACGCTGGTGCCGGGCGTGGTGCAGACGGCCGGGCCGGTCATCAGGTCGGCGGCGGTGACGGCGCCTCCCGGACCGGTCCGGGTCAGCTCGGGCGGCGGCAGCAGGCTGCCCTGGTCCTCCTGGGCGGCCAGGGTGAGCAGCAGGTCGGCCTCGGAGACGATGCCCAGCGGCCGCCCGTCGGCGTCCACCACCGGTACTCCCGTGATGTCGTACTCGGCGAGCAGCGCCACGATCTCCCGGAACCCGGTCTCGGGCGCGATCCGCACCACGGGGCTGGTCATCACTGATTCGACGGTGGCATGCCGCACGCCGGTCACCTCGTCCACGAGCCGATGTCCGCCGGACGACCGTCGTCCGGCCGGGTATCTGGAGCATCACCCCGGTCCGGGCCCCGTGGCCAGGGGCCAAGAGGCTGACAACCCGGGACCGACGGCACTGCCGTCGAACGCTCCCCTCACAGCCTACGGCGCGACCCGGAGCAGGCCGGTGCGCGCGGCACCGGGGACAGCGCCCGGCGCCCGGCGCCCGGCGCCCGCGAGGTTGCCGCGTGGCTCCCCTGGCGGCGTGGCCGCGGGCCGGTCGAGTGAATGGGGGGGGAAACGGGCGTGCCTCCGCCGCAGGCCCGGGCCTCCGCCATACCCCGGACCTCCACCGGACGCCCGAACCGGTGCTGTGGCGGCCCGGACGTGAGGCGGCCAAGCTGGCGAAGGACGGCGGCCGAAACGCCCACGCCCCGGGGACCCGCGCCACCGCCGACATCGGGCCCGGCACCGGACCGGGACCGCCGGACCAGGTCCGCCGGGCCGGGACGTCCCCGGCGCCGCGGAGCCGGGCCCGCACCGCGTCCGACGCTCACTGGAGGAACCATGGCCGGACCGAGCACCCCCGACGCCCCGTTGCGCTGCCTGGTCACGGGCGCCACCGGCTACATCGGCGGCCGGCTCGTCCCCGAGCTGCTGGCCGCCGGGCACTCCGTCCGCTGCCTGGTCCGCGACCCGGGGCGGTTACGCGACCACCCCTGGCGGCCCGCGGTCGAGGCCACCGCCGGGGACGTCACCCGGCCCACCTCGCTGACCGGGGCGTTCGCCGGCATCGACGTCGCGTACTACCTGGTCCACTCGCTCGGCACCGGCCGTGACTTCGAGGCGACCGACCGGGCCGCCGCCCGCGCGTTCGGTGAGGCGGCGGCCCGGGAGGGCGTGCGCCGGATCGTCTACCTGGGCGGTCTCCACCCGGCCGGGGTGCCGGTCGCCGAACTGTCCCCCCACCTGCGGTCGCGCGTCGAGGTCGGCCGGCAGCTGAGGGCCGCCGGGGTGCCGACCGCCGAGCTACGGGCGGCAGTGATCATCGGATCCGGGTCGGCCTCGTTCGAGATGCTCCGCTACCTCACCGAGCGGCTGCCCGTGATGGTCACCCCGAGCTGGGTCGAAACCAGGATCCAGCCGATCGCCGTCCGGGACGTGCTGTACCGGCTCACCGCAGCGGCGCGGCTGCCGCCGGAGGTGGACCGGGCCTTCGACATCGGCGGGCCCGACGTCCTCACCTACCGCGCGATGATGGAGCGCTACGCCGCCGTCGCCGGGCTGCCGCGCCGCCTGATCGTGCCGGTGCCGGTGCTCACCCCCTGGCTCTCCAGCCACTGGGTGGGCCTGGTCACGCCCGTGCCCAACGCGCTCGCCCGGCCGCTGGTGGAGTCGCTGCGGCACGAGGTGGTCTGCGGCGAGCACGACCTCGCCCGGTACGTGCCCGACCCGCCGGGCGGTCCCACCGGCTTCGACGAGGCGGTGCGCCTGGCGCTGCGGCGGATCAGGGACGCCGAGGTGGTCACCCGCTGGTCCTCCGCCACCCTGCCCGGGGCCCCGAGCGACCCGCTGCCCACCGACCCGGACTGGGCCGGCGGCAGCCTCTACCAGGACGTCCGGGAGCGCCCCGTGGCCGCCCCGCCGGCGGCGCTCTGGCGGGTGGTGGAAGGCATCGGCGGCGAGAATGGCTGGTACTCGTTCCCGCTCGCCTGGGCGTTGCGCGGCCGGCTGGACCGGCTGGCGGGCGGCGTCGGACTGCGCCGGGGGCGGCGCGACCCGGCGCGGCTGCGGGTCGGCGACTCGCTGGACTTCTGGCGGGTGGAGGAGATCGAGCCCGGGCGGCTGCTGCGGCTGCGCGCCGAGATGCGGCTGCCCGGGCTGGCCTGGCTGGAGCTGTCCGTCACCCCGGACGGCCTCGGCGGCAGCCGCTACCGGCAGCGGGCACTGTTCCACCCGCACGGGCTGGCCGGGCACGCGTACTGGTGGTCGGTGGCGCCGTTCCACGCGGTCGTCTTCGGCGGGATGGCCCGCCGGATCACCGGGCGTGCCACCACCGGATCGCAGAACACCGCCCCGGACGGCGCAACCATCACATGATCGACTCGTTGGACCGTCCGCCGACACACGACACACGACACACGGTTCCGGGGAGGATTCGTTGGCAGGACGGATAGACGGCGGAGCACCGCCCCAGGGCGCGAGCGCGCGCCCCGTGGCCCGGGCCGAGGCGACGCTGGTGCGCCACTACCGCCGACTGGTCCGGCTCGCCTACCTCGCCCTACCGGGTGACCGGGACCGCCACAGCCGGGTGCTCGCCGCACACGCCGCCGTGCAGCGGGCCCTGCCGTCGCGCCGGACCAGGCTGGAGGAGCCGGCGGACGCCGGCGAGGACCCGCTCTACGCCGCCCTGCGCCTGCGGGTGCTGCGGGCCGCCCTGCAGCCGCGGCCCTCCGACCGGCTGCTGACGCCCCGGGTCTGGGGGCTGCGGCTGTTCACCCCCGGCGGCGGTGAACAGGACGCGGCGCTGGACCGGGAGCTGGGCGCCCTGGAGGCACCCGCCCGGTCGGCGTTCGCGCTGCTGACCGTGGAGGAACTGACGCCCGGGCAGGCAGCCGAGGTCCTGCGACGGGCCGGCGTGGCCGACCCCGACCGGGCCGTCGCCGAGGCCTCGCAGCTCTCCGCCGGCCCGGAGCCCGGCCTGCCGGCCTTCGACCCGTGTGCGGTGCGCGTCCAGCCGACCGACCTGCTGCGCCGTCGCCGGGCCTTCGGCGCCTCGCTCGCGGTGGCCGTACTCGCGCTCACCACCACGGCCGCCGTGCTGGGCGGCTCGGGCGCACCGGCGCCGGCGGGTGCGCCCACCGGGCCGCTCGCCGCCCCGCCCAGCGGCTCGGCAACCGACCCGGCCCGGCTGCTCCGGATGGCGCCGGACCGGTGGCAGCACACCGCCCGGGTCGACTTCTCGGCCTGGCCCGCCCGGGGCGACCGCCGCGACGACGCCGCCCTGCTCGGCCGGGCACTCGCCGCCTGGGCCCGCCCCGGCCCGCAGACCAGGGCCGAACCGGGCACCGGGACGACCCCGCCACAGGACCCGCCGCACCTGCTGTTCGCCGGTACGGTCGACGGCACGGCCGTGGTGGTGCTGTACGACGGCGGGCGGCTGGCCCGCTGGACCGACGGGCGCGGCGGCGGGCTGGACCTCGCCCGCGCCGACGACTCCTCCGTCACCACCGCCGGCGCGGTGGTGCTGCGCCGCCAGGGGACCACCGCCCGCTACCTTCTCGCCCCCTGGATCGAGGCGGCCGACACCCGGCGGATCGACCAACCGGACGCGCCCGCCAAGCCCTTGGACCGCGTGGACGGCGTGACGGCCGCGGTACCGGGCGGGGGCTCCCCCGGTTCGAGCTCCCCGGGCGCGCTCGCGAACTGCCAGGCAGCCACCGTGCTCCAGGTGCGCTCCTCCTCCACCATCGCGGAGAAGCACGCCTTCCTGCTGGCCGACCTCGGCGGGCTCGTCCCGGCCCATCTCAGCTACACGCCGCCCCCGGACCGCGCCCAGCCGGCCCGGGATCCCCGCGAGGCGGTCGGCCCGGACGCGCTGCTGGCCTGGGCGCGCGCCGCCTGCGCGGTGCCGGACGGCACCCCCGGTGTGAAGCAGCTCGACCTCTGGGCCTTCGCGGTGCAGCAGTTGCCGCAGAACGCGGGCGCGGCGGCCTGGGTCTGCCTGCGCGCCGACCGCTGGGACGGTGAGGGCAGCGCCGCGACGGCCGTGCTGCTGCCGAACGCCCGGGGCCCGCAGCGCACGGGCGGCGGGCCGGGCCGGGCGTGCAGCCGGTTCGAGCAGGACACGGTGGGCTGGACGTGGTGGCGGTCGCCGCAGGGCACGGAGTTCCTGCTGGCGGCGGGGAGCCGGCGGGTCACCCGGATCACCGCCAAGGGCCCCGACTGGACGGCCGACCGTCCCACGCCGGACCACACCCTGGCCGTCGAGCGGCCGACCCGGGCCACCGTCGCGCTGGAGGCGGTGCTGGACGGTGGCGCCCGGATCGCTCCGCTGCGGTGACGGCCCTGGTGTGACGGCTCTGGAGTGACGGCCCGGCCTCCCCGACCGCCACCCGGCCCCGGGCCGACCATGGCGCGGCCGACCCGGACGCGCCGGCCCGGACACGGCCGGCCAGGGGCGGACGACGCGTCAGGCCGCGTTCCGTCGCCGGTCAGGCCGCCGGACGGCCCCGTCCAGGCGCCGCAGCAGCGGATGCACCTCCCCGGAGAACCCGGCCCCCGTCCGCCGACCCGTCGCGCGCCACGCCCACCAGGCGGACGCCAGGTTCGAGGAGAGCAGCGGGCGGCCGCCGGTGTCCTCCCGCGCGAGCTCGCCGAGCGCGCCGAGCGTGCCCATACCGGTGCCGGTGAACAGCAGCGCGGAGCCGTCGGGGAGACGGCTCTCCCGCTGGTGGGCCCGTATTCGCTCCCTGATCCGGCCCGTGGTCACCTCGTACGGGTCGAAGTGGTCCGCACCGTCCGCCGTCCGCCCGGCCGGGACGAGGACGACGCCGTCCACCGTGAGCCCGGCGCGTTCCCAGAAGGCCCGGGAGGTGTCGGTGAGCCACGGCTGGTAGGGCGAGACGAGGGTCAGCCGGCTCACCCCGAGCGCCTCGCAGGCGGCCAGGATCGCCTGCGTCGAGGAGGTGACGGGAAAGCCCGAGCGGTTCGACATCTCCTCGCACAGGGCGAGGTCGCCCTCCGGGTCCAGCAGGTAGTGCGAGGCGCTGCAGGCCACCACGGCCGCGTCCAGCCGCATACCGCCGAAGCCGTCGAGGGTGTCGGGAAGGACCCGGTTGTAGGTCTCCAGCATCTCCCTGAGTTCCACCCCCGGGGTGATGGGGAAGCGGGAGGTGTACACGTGCATGGCCGCACCGATCAAGCGGTTGAACTCCGGTTCCGCCGTGGGGTTCTCGGGGGGGACGACGACTCCGAGTCTGGGCAGCGAGAAGAGATCCATGGCCGCACAGTAGGCCGAATGCCGCGACGGGGGACAGATCCGCCGACACGAAGAGACAGACCACTCACAGACGCTTTGCACGCCGTTCTCGTTGTTGACACTCCTTGACACTCCCCTACAGATCCCTGACCCGAATTCTCTTGTTTCCCACATTGGTTCGGTGAATTCTGGTGATCACAGCCGCCCCGTGGACCGGACCGCAGACGCATGCGTGGCCACCCGGCCGGCCTCCCCTGGGGCCGGCCCTTCCCCCGAAGGAGCAAGCTCCGTGCCCGCTGCCGCAGAACACGCCGGACGGAAGCAGGTGCACCTCGCCGTGCAACTGCCGGCCATCCACAATGTGACCGTCTGGACGGACCCCCGCTCGGAGAGCCAGATCGCGATCGACTCGTTCATCCGGCTCGCACGGACCGCGGAACGCGGCAAGTTCGACTTCTTCTTCCTGGCCGAGGGCCTGCGGCTGCGCGAACACAAGGGCCACGTCTACGACTTGGACGTGGTGGGCCGCCCGGAGAACCTGACGGTGCTGGCCGCCCTCGCCGCGGTCACCGACCGGCTCGGGCTCGCCGCCACCGTCAACACCACCTTCAACGAGCCCTACGAGGTGGCGCGCAGGCTGGCGAGCCTGGACCTGCTCAGCGGCGGGCGGGCGGCCTGGAACGTGGTCACCAGCTATGACGCCTTCACCGGGGAGAACTTCCGTCGCGGCGGCTTCCTCGCCGAGGCCGACCGCTATACCCGGGCCGCCGAATTCCTCCAGACCACACGCGAGTTGTGGGACAGCTGGGCCGAGGGCGACGTGCGCGCCGACGCCGCGGCCGGCGCGTTCGTGCGCCCCGGCGCCGGGACCTTCGCCCACCGGGGCACGCACTTCGACATCGCCGGCCGGTTCACCACCCCGCGCGGCCCGCAGGGCCACCCGGTGATCATCCAGGCCGGGGAGTCGGACGTGGGCCGGGAGTTCGCCGCGTCCGACGCCGAGGTCATCTTCAGCAAGTACAACCGGCCCGACGAGGCCCGCGCCTTCTACCGGGACGTGAAGGACCGGCTCGCCAAGTACGGCCGCAGCCCTGGTGACTTGAAGATCCTCCCCACCGCGACGGCCGTGGTGGCCGACACCGACGAGGAGGCCGCGGCCTACGCCGACGAGATCACCCGCGCCCAGGTGAGCCCGCAGACCGCGATCGCCCACCTGGAGGGCGTGTGGGGCCGGGACCTCTCCGGGTACGACCCGGACGGGCCGCTGCCCGATGTCGAGCCGGAGCCCGACGCCCTCCTGTTGAAGGGCCATTCGGTGTTCCGCAAGGGCCGCGAGGAGACCGCGCGACAGTGGCGCAAGCTTGCCGAGGAACGGAACCTGAGCATCCGCCAGCTGATGATCGAAGTCCACGGCGGACAGAACTTCGTCGGCAGCCCGCGCACCGTCGCCGACACCATCGACCACTTCGTGCAGAGCGACGCGGCCGACGGCTTCATCCTCGTCCCGCACCTGACACCCGACGGTCTGGACGACTTCGTGGACCGGGTGGTTCCGATCCTGCAGGAGAAGGGCGTGTTCCGCGAGGACTACACCGGGACGACGCTCCGCGACCACCTGGGCCTCGGCTCCCCGAAGGAGACATCGTGACCGCCGCACCGTCGAACTCCCCGCTGCACCTGGCCGTCGCCCTCGACGGCGCGGGCTGGCACCCGGCCGCCTGGCGGGCCCCGGACGCCCGGCCGTCGGAGCTGTTCACGCCCGCCTACTGGGCGGACCTGGCGACCGAGGCCGAGCGCGGCCTGCTCGACTTCGTCACCCTGGAGGACGGCCTCGGTCTGCAGTCCTCCCCCTTCCACCGTCCCGACGACCGCGCCGACCAGGTCCGGGGCAGCATCGACGCCGTCCTGCTGGCCGCCCTGCTCGCACCACTGACCGAGCGCATCGGCCTGGTGCCGACCACCAACGTCACCCACACCGAGCCGTTCCACCTCGCGATCGGCATCGCGACCCTCGACCACGCCGCCCGGGGCCGGGCGGGCTGGCGGCCGCAGATCGCCTCCCGCGCCTCCGACGCCGCCCACTTCGGCCGCCGCACCACACCGCAACTCACCGACGACGACATCCGCGACCCCGAGCTGATCGCCAAGCGGCTCCGCCCGCTCTTCGCGGAGGCCGCCGACGTCGTGGAGGTGGCCCGGCGGCTCTGGGACAGCTGGGAGGACGACGCGGAGATCCGGGACGCGGCGACAGGTCGCTTCATCGACCGTGACAAGCTGCACCACATCGACTTCGAGGGCCCGCACTTCAGCGTCCGGGGGCCGTCCATCACCCCGCGCCCGCCGCAGGGCCAGCCGCTGGTGGCGAGCCTGGCCCACGCCTCGACGCCGTACGAGTTCGCGGCCCGCGCCTGCGACCTCGTCTTCGTCACCCCGCACGACCGCCCCGGTGTCGAGCGGATCCTCGCCCAGGTCGACGACGCCGTCGCCGCCACCGGGCGCGACCTGGCGACGCGGCCGCTGAGGCGGTTCGCCGACCTGATCGTCCTGCTGGACGACAGCGCGGCCTCCGCCGCCGACCGCAAGGCCCGTCTGGACGACCTGGCCGGCGCCGAACTCGCCTCGGACGCGGCCGTCTTCACCGGCACCGCAGCCGGCCTGGCCGATCTGCTGCTCGACTGGCGACCTGCCGGTCTCGACGGCTTCCGGCTCCGCCCGGCGGCCCTGCCGCACGACCTCAACGCCATCACCCGTGCCCTGGTGCCCGAGCTGCAGCGCCGCGGCGCCTTCCGTACCGCCTACACGGCGACCACGCTGCGGGGGCACCTGGGGCTGGAGCGACCCGCGAACCGCTACGCGCGGGCCTGAGCAGGCCGGGCGCCCGTCCTTGCCCGGTCCGGGCGCCCGGCCACACCCGGACGACCTCCCCACCCGCTCACCACCGGCTCACCCCCCCCCGCTCCCGCCGTCGTCGGCCGCCGCCGCCCGCCAGCCGAGGGCCTCGCCCGCGCGGCGCAGCGCCCGGGCCGCGGTGAGCCGTCCGCCGAGTTCGAACGCCTCCGCGAAGGCGGCCGGCCCCAGGTCGGCCCGGGCCGCCGCCGCGATCCGGTCCGTATCGCCGCGCTCGGCCGGCGGCAGCGGCGCCCCCACGCCACGGCGTGCCGCGTCCGCCGCGCCGAGCAGCAGCGCCGCACACTCGGCGCCGGTCCGCCCGGCATGGCCCCGGCCGGCCACCACGGCCGCACCCGCGAGGCCCTCCAGGGAGAGGGCCAGCGCGCGCGGCTCGTCCAGGGAGCGGGCAACCGCCCAACCGCGCAGGTGGCGCTCGGCCGCCAGCTCGGCGTCGCCCCGGAGTTCGGCGACGAAGCCGAGTTCCGCGAGGAGCAGGTGGTCGCCCGCCTGCGAGGACACCTCGGCGTAGCCGTCGCGGATGTGCAGCAGGTGCGCCTCGGCGGCGGCCAGGTCGCCGGAGCGGCGCGCGCCGAGCGCAAGACCCATCTCGGAGTGGATCTCCCCGTACTTGTAGCCCTGTTCGGCCGCGATCCGGCGGGCCTGCTCGTGCAGGTCACGGCCCCGCTCCCAGTCGTGGGCCAGCAGGGCGAGCCGGCCGAGCCCGGACAGCCGGGCCGACACCTCGGCCTCCAGCCCCAACTCCCTGGCGATGTGCAGCCCTTCGCGCTGGCGGCGGGCCGCTTCCGCGTACTCCCCCTTGATCTCCGCCAGCGCGGCGAGCGGCGACACGGTCTGCAACTCACCCCAGCCGTCGCCCAGTTCGCGAAAGAGTGCCGCGCTGCGCAGGCCGTCGCGGCCGAGTCCGGCGAGGTCGCCGCGGACCAGTGCCAGGGTGGCCCGCAGACCGAGCGCGGCGGCCGTGCCCCACTGCTCGCCCTCCTCGGTGAAGACGGCGAGGGCGCGCGCGTTCAGCGCCTCGCCCTCGGCGGCCTCGCCCGCGCTGAACAGGCCGTAGGCACAGAGCCAGAGGGCACGGGCGCGGCGCACCGGATCAGGCACCGCACCGGCGGACGCGACGGTGCAGGCCAGCGCGTGCGCCTCCGCGCGGTCTCCGGTGAGGAGGGCGAACGCGCCGTGCAGGAGCGAGAGTTCGGAGGTGGGCCGGGGAGCGGTGGCGAGCGCCGCGGCCAGACTGCGGCGGCCCTCGGTGAGCCGGCCGCGCAGTAGCCACCACCAGGCCAGGGCGGTGGCGAGGCGGACCGCTTCGTCGCCCTCACCCTCCGGCGTCCGGCGCACCGCCTCGTCGAGGGCCGCCCGCAGGTTACCCGCCTCGGCGTCCAGCCGGGTGAGCCAGGAGCGCTGGTCCGCGCCGCGCAGCCGGAGCTCGGCGCGTTCGGCGAGGGCGAGGTAGTAGCGCAGATGACGGCCGCGCACGGCGTCGAGATCCGCCATCTCGTGCAGGCGTTCGGTGGCGTAGGCGGCGACGGACTCCAGGAGGCGGTAGCGGCGCCCGGTGGGCAGGTCCACGACGACCACGAGGGAGCGGTCGACCAGCCGCGTCACCAGGTCGAGGACCTCGTCGCGGGTCACGCCGTCACCCGCGCAGGTGGCTTCGGCGGCGTCCAGGTCGCAGCCGTCGCTGTGCACCGCCAGGCGGCGCAGCACGATGCGTTCGGGTGCGCTGAGCAGCTCCCAGCTCCAGTCGATCACGGCGCGCAGGGTCTGCTGGCGGGCGGGCGCGCCGCGTCGGCGGGAGCTCAGCAGGCGGAACCGGTCGCCCAGCCGGGCCGCCAGCCCCCTGACTCCCAGCGTGCGGACACGGGTGGCGGCGAGCTCCAGGGCGAGCGGGATGCCGTCGAGCCGGCGGCAGATCTCGGCGACGGCCTCGCGGTCGGCGAGGTCGCCCCGGTCCGGGTCCCGGGGGAAAGCGGGGTCATGGGCGGCGGCGCGCTCGCTGAACAGTCGCACGGCGTCATCGGGGTGCAGCGGCTCGACCAGGAACACGGCCTCGCCCGTCAGGCCCAGCGGCTCCTGGCTGGTGGCCAGTACCCGCAGGCCGGACGCGGTCCGCAGGAGCAGCTCGGCGAGTTCCGCCGCCGCGTCGACGACGTGCTCGCAGTTGTCCAGGACCAGCAGGGTACGGCGGTCCCGCAATGCCGCGGCGAGCCGGTGGGCCGGCGAGGCGGCGCCCGCCCCGCCGCCCGAGCCCGGCGGCGCGGCGGGGGCGTCGTCCCGGATGCCGAGCGTGGTGGCGACGACCTGGGCCAGGTCGGCGGCGGTGCCGCCGCGGACCCCGGCGAACTCCACCAGCCAGATCCCCTCGGGCCAGTCGCCGGCCGGGCCCCGCTCCGCGACCGCCGCGGCCGCCGCGACGGCCAGCCGGGTCTTGCCGACGCCGCCGGCGCCGGCGAGTGTCACCAGACGGTTGTCGTCCAGCAGCCCGGACACCCGGGTGACGGCCGGCTCGCGCCCGATGAGGCGGGTCAGCGGCACCGGCAGGTTCGAGTGCTCGCCGACGGGCGGGGCGGGGGCCGCACCGCCCCGCCCGGCGGGGTCGACGGGCTCGGCGGGACGCGCGGGTTCTACGGGACGCATAGGCTCCGCGGGCGCCGTCCGGGACAGCGGGGCGGCGAGGCCGTCCCCCAGGCCCGGGTCCTGGCTCAGGACGGCCCGGTGGAGGGCGGACAGAGCGGGAGCCGGGTCGACGCCCAGGTCCTCGGCGAGGCGGGAGCGGAGGTCCTCGAAGCTGGCGAGGGCCTCGCTCTGGCGGCCCGCGAGGTAGAGCGCGCGCATCTGGACGGCGCGCAGCCGCTCGCGCAGCGGGTGCCGGGCGACGAGGTCGGCGAGTTCACCGGCGAGGAGCGTGTGGTCACCCGCGAGCAGCCTCGCCTCGGCCTGGTCCTCCAGAACGGAGAGCCGCTGCTCGGCGAGACGACACGCCGCCGCTCGGACGAACTCCTCGTCGGCGAAGTCCGCGTACGCCGGCCCCCGCCACAGGCCGAGCGCCTCGGTGAGGAGCGCCGCCCGGGCGCGCGGGTCGCGGACGGTGCCGGCCTCGGCCACCAGGGCGCCGAAGCGGTCGGCGTCGACCTCGTGCGCACCGCCGTCCAGCCGCAGGCGGTAGCCCGCGGCCTGGCGCACCACGCGGTCCCGGCCGAGCACCCGGCGCAGCTGGGAGACCTTGCCCTGGAGCGCGCCCTCGGGCTTCCCGGGCGGTTCCTCGCCCCACAGGTCCTGGATCAGGCGGTCGGCGGAGACCGGGCCGCCGCCGTGGGCCAGCAGGTCCGCGAGGAGCGCCCGGACCTTGGCCTCGGGGACGGTGACCTCCTCGCCGTCGTCGCCCCACACCACGAGTGGTCCCAGTACCCCAAACCGCATGTCGGCCACCGTACCGCGCCCCGGCGGCGCCGGCCCGGCCCGGGGGATCTCCGACGGGCCGTCAGCCGGCCCTCAGCGAACCGTCAGCGGATCCGAAGCGTTCCGCAAGCGCCCTCGGGCACTGTCGGACCAGCGAGTCGCCGAGCGGTAGAAGGGGTGAACCGGGATGACCAGGTACGCGGGCCGTAGGGCCGTCGTCCTCGGCCAGGACACCGATATCGGCCTGGCCATCGCCAAACGGCTGGTGGAGGGTGGAGCGCTGGTCCTGCTGGCCGCCCGTACCGCCGAGGAACGCGCCCGGGCCAGGGCCGAGCTGGGCTCCACCGCCACCGTCGTCGAGAGCGCCGAGGACGGCGGTACCGGCATCGACGACACCGACCTGCTGTTCGCGGATGCCGTGGCCGGTGTCCGCCCGCTGCTGCCGTACCTCAGGGACGGCGGCGCGGTGGTGCTCACCGCGCCGGCTCCGTCCTCGGCCGCCGTACGCACGCTCGCCGCCGAACTGGTCTCGCGCGGCATCCGCGTCAACGCGGTGGCCCCGGCCTGTATCGAGGCGGCGCCAGCGGGCGCCGCCTCGCTGCCACCGCTCGGCCGGCTCGGCTCCGCCGAGGAGGTCGCCCGCGCCGCGCTCTTCCTGGCCACCGAGGCGACCTTCACGACCGGCGCCCGGCTCCCCGTCGACGGCGGCCTGGGCCACGCCTAGCCGGCTCGCCGTCGACCCGTTGCCCGTCCGCCCGTCCGCCCCATCGGCCCGGGTACCGGCCGGCTCGCCCTCGGCCCGTCCCCGGTCGGGTGGCGAACCCGGCCCACCGGAGCGGCCGGTCCCCCGGACGGAACACCGGCCACCCCTTCGCACCGCCCGTCCCTTCCCCCTGGAACACCCGGAGCACACCCCATGAGCACCTCACCCGACATCACCGACGCTCCCGGCTCGGAGACCCGCTCCTCGCCACCCGCGGCGGCGAGTGGCGAGGAACCGCAGAAGCTTCCGCTGCTCGCCCTGATCGCCCTCGCCACCGCCGTCTTCATCACCAGCCTCACCGAGACCCTGCCCGCCGGTCTGCTGCCCTCGATGAGCTCGGACCTGCGGGTGAGCGAGTCCGCGACCGGCCAGACGGTCACGATCTACGCCATCGGCACCGCCCTCACCGCGATCCCGCTGGCCTCGGCCACCGCCGGCTGGCGGCGCAAGCGCCTGCTGCTGACCGCCATGGCGGGCTTCGCCGTGGCCAACACCGTCACCGCGGTGTCCTCGGTCTACGGGCTGACGATGGTCGCGCGGTTCGTCGCGGGTGTCGCCGCCGGTCTGGCCTGGGCCCTGCTCGCGGGGTACGCACGCCGGATGGCTCCCGTGGCGCTCCAGGGCAAGGCGATCGCCATCGCCATGGCCGGCATCCCGGTCGCGCTCTCCCTCGGTGTCCCGGCCGGTACCTTCCTGGGCACCCAGACCGACTGGCGCGTGCCGTTCTTCGCGATGACCGGACTCACCGTCCTGCTGCTGCTGTGGATCTCCGCGACCGTGCCGGACTACCCGGGCCAACAGGCCGGCGAGCGGCCGAAGATGCTGCGGGCGCTGAGCGTGCCCGGCGTGACCCCGGTGCTGTTCGTGACGCTGGTCTTCGTCCTCGCGCACACCGTGCTGTACGCCTACATCGCCACCTTCCTCGACGACCACGGTCTGGGCGGCAGCACCGACCTGGTGCTGCTCGTGTTCGGCGGTGCCTCGCTCGCGAGCATCTGGATCGTCGGCTCGCAGATCCACGCCAAGCTGCGTTCGCTCACCGTCGCCAGCACGCTGCTCGTCGCCGTGGCGGCGCTGCTGCTCGCGGTGCTCGCCGACAACACGGCCCTGGTGTACGTCGCGTCCGCCCTGTGGGGCCTGGGCTGGGGCGGCATTCCGACCCTGCTCCAGACGGCGGTGGCCGACGCGGGCGGCGACCAGGCCGACGCGGCCCAGACGATGCTCGTGACGCTGTGGAACGTCGCGATGGCCGCCGGCGGCATCATCGGCGGTGTCCTGCTCGACGTGAGCGGCAGCGACTCCTTCCCCTGGACGGTGCTGCTCCTCCTGCTGCCGGTGCTCGTGGTGGTCCTGGTCGCCCGCGGCCACGGCTTCCCGGCCAAGCGCCCGACCGCGTAGGGCGACACGGGGCGGCGCGGGGCCGCTGCGTCGCGCTCCGACCGCCCCCCCTTGAACGGCCACCGAAGGCAACCTGTCCCCCGGGCCTTCGGTGGCCTCCCGCCGTTCTCCCCCGCCTCCTCGACCGTTCTCCCGGCCGTTCTCCCCATGCCTCCTGACCTCGTGTCATGCCCGCCGGAATCCGAACGGCACGGCAGATTTCACGAGTTGTTGACACGTGCGCCGGGGCGCCCCGCCCGGGCCTGCCCCCGCCCTACCGTCACCCGCCCCAGCAGCTCTCTGACCAGCGGCCGAAGGCCCGCGGACACTCCCCGGACCGTGCCGTGCCGCGCGCCCGGGCGGCCCGGCGGGATCCGTGGCGAGAGCGTTTCCGGATGATGTCTTCGCAGGTCGGAGCAGGAATCCGGCCGACCGGCTCCATCGCGTGACCATTTCGTTCGAAGCGGTACGTTGGCATTCGAACGGCGCCCGGGGCAGCGACCCGGGGGGCGAGCGGGGGTGGGTACGGAGGGGCGTGGCGTCCGGAGGAGGAGCTCGGAATGAGAAACGTACTCGTGGTGGAACGGGAGATCACCTCCGCCGAATCGATGGTGCGCGACCTGCGCCGGCAGGGCTTCCTGGCCCGCAGCGTCGGCACGGGAGCGCAGGCCCTGCGCACGTACCGCGAGGCCGATCTGGTGCTGCTCTCGCTGGAACTGCCCGACGTCGACGGCATCGAGGTGTGCCGGAGCCTGCGGACCGAGAGCGACGTCCCGCTGATCGCCTTCACCCGCCGCGACGACGAGCTGGAGCGGGTGCTCGCCCTGAAGGCGGGGGCCGACGACTGTGTCGCGCAGACCTGGGGCTTCCGGGAGATGGGGGCGCGCATCGACGCGGTGCTCCGCCGCTCCTCCCGCCGCGCCGGGCCGGCGACTCCCGAGGCCATCTCGCTGCTCCCGTTGCACATCGACCCGCGGACCCGCGAGGTCCGCCTGCGGGACCGGTTGATCGATGTGACGTCGAAGGAGTTCGAGCTGCTCTACGTGCTCGCGGCCAACTCCGGGACCGTGGTGTCGCGGAAGGAGCTGATGGCGAAGGTGTGGGGGAGCGACTGGGGGCAGGCCAGCCGCACCATCGACACGCATGTGAGCACCCTGCGGGCGAAGCTCGGCTGCAGTCGCTGGATCATCACCGTGCGCGGGATCGGCTATCGGATGGGGCACGCCGCGCGATCGCGGCATGCGCCGTCGACCGACCCGTCCGCCGACCTGTCCGCCACCTCGCACGACGGGCCGGTCGAGGCTCAGCGGGCGGCGAGCTCGGCCCGGTAGTCGGGCAGCACGAGGGTGCTGCTGACCTGCTTGCCCATCTCCAGCATCCGGTTCAGGATCCACCGCCGGCCCAGCAGGCCGTTGCGCAGCCGGAGTCCGGTCGCCGTGGCCGGGGCCAGGAACGGCCCGGTCCGGTCGCCGCCCTTCTGGCAGCCCTGGGCGTAGCCGCGCACGGCGTTCTCGTACCGGGTGAAGGCGGTGCGGTGGTCGCCCCGGGCGCGGGCGAGTTCGCCGGCCAGGACGTACGCGGCCACCACCGCGGTGCCGGTGCCCATACCGCCGATGGTGGCCCCGCAGGCGGCGTCCCCGACCAGGGCGATCCGGCCGGTGGACCAGGCGGGGACGTCCGCCCGGCTGATCGAGTCGAAGTACAGCTCCGGGGCTTCGCGCAGGCTCTCCAGCAGGCGCGGCACCTCCCAGCCGAGATCGGCGAAGGCGTCCGTGATCAGCGCCTTCTGCTGTTCCTGGTCGTGCCGGTCGTAGCGCAGTTCCGGTGCGGCGAAGAGGAGGAAAGCGCCGGCCCTGGAGCGGTCCCGGTGGTCCGCACCGACGGCGGCGAGCCGGCCCGGCACGTTGAGGCCGACCGAACCGGTGGGCAGGTCCAGGTAGTTGGGCAGCTGCCAGGTCGCGGCGTAGTAACCGAGATGGCGGACGTAGCGCTGCTCGGGGCCGAAGGCGAGCCGGCGGACGGTGGAGTGCAGTCCGTCCGCGCCGATCACCAGGTCGAACACCCGCGGGGCGCCGTGCCGGAACTCCACCCGGACGCCGGTCGGCGTCTCCTCCAGTGCGGTGACCGAGTCGCCGAAGACGTACTCGGTGGAGGGCAGGCTGTGCCGGTGGAGCAGCTGGGCCAGCTCACCGCGTGGCACCTCGATCTCGCCGCCGGCGAAGTCGGCCGGCAGGTCGAGCAGTCGGCGACCGCGCCGGTCGACGAAGCCCATCGGGCTGCCGCCGGTGTCGAGCCGGCGCAACTCGTCGAGCAGGCCCATCCGTTCCAGCACGGTCAGGTGGGTGTCACCCCGGAAGTCGACGGCCTGGCCGCCACCGCGCAGAGCCGGGGCCAGCTCGACGACGGTGGGCTCGAAGCCGTACCGCCCCAGCCAGTACGCCAAGGCGGGGCCGGCGATGCTCGCACCCGATATGAGGACCTTCGCACCCATGGGAACCACTCCGTCCAGGAGATCCGAAAACTGTGTCTGGCGGACACCGTTCGTTGCTGTGTACGGTAGACACAGTTGGGCCGGTTCGGCAAGGGCACCGGCGGAGATCGGGACGGGAGCGGGGCTTGAGCAGCACATCCGGCGGCGGGGCGGGCGACACCGCGCGACTGCTCTGGGGCCCCCACCAGAAGCCGACCCGGGGGCCGAAGCCGGCGCTGAGCCTGGAGCGGATCGCCCGGGCCGGCATCGAGATCGCGGACGCGGAGGGGCTCGGCGCCGTCTCCATGCAGCGGGTGGCCGGGCTGCTCGACTACACCAAGATGTCGCTCTACCGCTATGTGCCGGGCAAGGCCGAACTCGTCGCCCTGATGGTCGAGGCGGCGATCGACGAACCGGCCCGGGTCACGCCCGCCACCCCCGCGACGGAGGAATCACCACCCGCCTGGCGCATGGAACTCCACGCCCTGGCACGCCAGTTGGCCGACACCTTCGGCGCACACCCCTGGCTGCCGGACGCCACCGTCGGCCCCCGGGTCCTGGGCCCGAAGGAACTCGGCTGGCTGGAACGGGTGGTGGCCGCCCTGGACGGCACCGGGCTGACCGGCCCGGAGCGGATGGACTCCGCCGTCCTGCTGGCCGGCCACGTCCGCAGCATCACCGAGCAGGCCCGAGCGGCCGGACCGGGCCGCCAACCGGAGTCGGAGCTGCTCGCCCTCCTCGGCGGGCTGGTCCAGGAGCACGCCGACCGCTTCCCGGCGCTCGCGGCGGCGATGACCGCGCAGGACGGCCATGACCAGGCGCTGGAGTTCGGCCTGGAGCGCATCCTGGACGGCCTGGCGGCCCTGATCGCCCGCCGGTCGGGCTGACGGCCGGGGCGACGGTGGTCGGGCTGGCGGCCGGGGCTCCCGCCCGACCGACGCGCCGGTCGGGGCGGACCGGATCAGCGCGAGCGGCGCAGGTCCGCCAGCTCACCGGTCATCCGGCCGAGGAAGCGGGCCACCGCCGCCAGCTCCGCCGGGGTGAACTCACCGCGCACCACCTCGGTGCGCCGGGCCACCGGCGCGAACCACTCGGCGACCATCCGCCCGGCACCCGGCAGGTACCGCACCAGTACCTGGCGGCGGTCGGCGGCGTCCCGGGTACGACGGACGTGCCCGGCCCGCTCCAGCCGGTCCAGCACGGCGGTCACCGCTCCCGAGGTGAGGGCCAGCTCCTCGCCGAGTCGGCCGGGGGTGATCCCGCCCTGGCCGCCGGTCCGGTCGGGCGCCGCCCGCATCACGGCGAGCGGCGCCTGGACATCGGTGGCGTGCAGCCCGCCGACGGCGGCGAAGCCGTGCCCGAGCAGGTTCATCTCGGAGGCGAGGTCCTGCAGCAGCCGCCCGAGCGCCGGGGTGTCGGACGGCGCAGGCGCGGCCGGGGGCTCGGACTCCGGGGCTGACGAAGCCTCGGACGGTTCCGGAGCGTCGGACGGGGCCGGGGCGGGCGGGGGCGTGCTCGGGTCCTGCTCCGACAAGGTCATCCGCTCCGGTCGCGTACGGCGTTCCCATCCACTGCTACCCGTTCAGCCTAACGACTCCGTTCACGACGGAGGCCGGCGCCGTCCTACCGCGCTTCGGCCCGGCACCCGGCGTCTCACGGTCGCTCGGCACCGGACCGGATCCTCCGGGCCGCGCCCGGCAGCGGTAGAACAGTTCGCGGTCACCCTCATCGAGGCCGTGGAGAAGGCCGACCGGCCGCCACCCGGCCGGGTGCGGCAGCCACCGCACCGGCTGGTCGGAGACGTCGGTAAAGGTGAACAGCTTCGGCGTTCCGCACGGGGCCGCCACCGCGTCCAGCAACCGGCGGGCGAGGTCAGACCGGCTCGCCGACCGGCTCGGGCACCGCCGCGCCGGGCGTCACCCGGCCCGGCCGGGCCGGCCACCAGACCGGCTCGCCGAGGTCCCGGACCAGCGCGGGCACCAGCAGCGAGCGCACCAGCAGGGTGTCCAGCAGCACCCCGAAGGCGACGATGAAGGCGATCTGGGCGAGGAAGGCCAGCGGGATCACGCCGAGCGCGGCGAAGGTCGCGGCGAGCACCACCCCCGCCGAGGTGATCACCCCGCCGGTGGCCGTCAAGCCGCGCAGCACCCCCTCCCGGGTGCCGAACCGCAGCGCCTCCTCGCGGACCCTGGTCATCAGGAAGATGTTGTAGTCCACGCCCAGCGCGACCAGGAACACGTACCCGTACAGCGGCACGGAGGGGTCGACGGCGGAGAACCCGAAGACGTGGTCGAAGACGAGCGCGCTCACGCCGAGCGTCGCCAGGTAGGAGAGCGCGACGGTGGCGGCGAGCAGCACCGGGGCCGCCAGGGAGCGCAGCAGCAGCACGAGCACGGCGAGGATGCAGAGCAGGACGACCGGCATGATCAGCGCCCGGTCGCGCTCCGCCGTGATCCGGGTGTCGTACTGCTGCGCGGTGTACCCGCCGACCAGCGCCTCCCCGCCCGGCACCGCGTGCACCGCCTGCCGCAGGCGCCGGACGGTGGCGATGGCCGCGTCGTCGTCGGCCGGATCGGCGAGCGTGACGTCCAGCCGGACCCGCCCGTCCACGGTGGCGGGGGCGCCGCCGGGTGCGCCGCCGGTGTACGGGCGGACGTCGGCCACCCCGGGGACGGCCGCCGCGGTGGCGACCGCCTCGGCCCGCCCGGCGGCGGCGATCACCACGGCCGGGTTGCCGGCGCCGCCGGGGAAGTGCTTCGAGAGCAGGGCCTGCCCGGCCGCCGAGGGCTGGGCCTTGATGAAGAGTTCGCTCTGCGGGACGCCGCCCGAGTCCAGGGTCGGCGCGAAGGCGGCCAGCGCGGCGAGCACGGCCAGACTCGCCGCCCAGGTGGTGCGCGGCCGGCGTCCGACCAGTGCGGCCACCCGCTGCCAGACGGCGTTCACCGGGGCCCGCCCGTCGGCGGCCGGTCGGGCCGGCCAGTAGGCGGCGCGGCCGAGCAGGACGAGTGCGGCCGGCAGGAAGGTCAGCGCGGAGAGCACCGCGCAGCCGATCCCGATCGCGCCGACCGGGCCGAGTGCCCGGTTGTTGGTGAGGTCGGAGAGCAGCAGGACGAGCAGCCCGAGCGCGACCGTCGTCCCGGAGGCGGCGATCGGCTCGACGGAGTGCCGCCAGGCGGTGCGCATAGCCGCGAACCGGTCACCGTGGAGGTGCAGTTCCTCGCGGAAGCGGGCGGAGAGCAGCAGTCCGTAGTCGGTGGCCGCGCCGATCACCAGGATCGACAGCAGGCCCTGCACCTGGCCGTCCACCCGGACCAGGCCGTGGTCGGCGAGCAGGTAGACCAGCGCGCAGGAGATGCCGAGGGCGAACACCGCGCCGAGGATCACCAGCAGCGGCAGCAGCAGGCTGCGGTAGACGGCGAGCAGGATCAGCAGCACCACGCCGAGGGCGACCCCGAGCAGCAGTCCGTCGATGCCGGCGAAGGCCCCGCCGAGGTCGGCCGCGATCGCCGCCGGACCGGCCAGGCCGACGGTGGTGTCCGGCACCCGGTCGGCGAGTTCGCGGACGGCCCGGACGGTGTCACCGGTCTGTCGCCCGAGGTCGGCGCGGAGCTGGACGACACCTTCCAGGGCGCGGCCGTCCTCGGCCGGCACGGCGGGCGACACCCGCCCGGTGGCGCCGGGGACGGCGGCGGCCGCTTGCAGCGCCCGGGTGGCGGCCGCGCGCTGGGCGTCCCCGACCGCTTCGGTGCGACTCTCCCAGACCACGATCACCGGCACCGCGCCGGCCGTCCGGAAGGCCTCCCCGAGGCGCGCCACCTCGGTCGACTCGGCGCTGCGGGGCAGGAAGGCGGCCCGGTCGTTGGTGGCCACCTCGGAGAGCTTCCCGGCGTAGGAGCCGAAGGCGCCGCCCAGACCGAGCCAGACGACCAGCAGGGCGAGCGGGACCAGCAGCCTGGTTCGGCGCCGGGAGGTGGAGCGGGGAGCGGCTGGACCGGTGCGCATCGCGGAGCGCCCTTCGGGCAGGGGCGGGTGACGGACAGCCGGATCCTATCTCTCGACCATCGAGAGACTTGACAGTCAAGAGGTCTGTTCGCCCGGTGGCTTCCGACGCGCCCCGAGCAGGCCCGATCCTCTACGACTCGCCACCTCCGCCGGGGCCGACACGTCCGGCGGGAGGAGCCCTTCCGGACCTCCACGCGCGCGACCGGGCCCAGGCCGTCGCCATCTCCTGTCGCGGCGGCCTGATGTCCTGCTGAGGCACGCCGCCCCGCCTGACACACGCCCCCGAGCCCACGGCCCGCGCGCCCCGGACGGGGTGCGCGGGCCGTGGGAGGACCCTGCCGGGGTCAGCCGGTGATCGGCTTGGTGTCGAGGCGGATGTGGTCGACCGCCCAGAACCAGTTGTTGCCCGCGTCGTACATCCGGAACTTCAGGGTCACCGCACGGGCACCCGCCGGAGCGGCGAACTTCCTGGTGACGAAGGCGTTCTGGACGTCCTTGCCGGCGTTGTCGTTGCCGGTCGTGTCGATGCTGTAGAAGACCAGCCGGGTCTCGGTGCCGTTGTCGAAGACGGCGGTGACGGACGCCTTCTGCGGAGCCTCCTGGCGGTAGTGCGAGTCGAAGCCGAGGTACAGCGTGCTCGCGCCGGCCGGGAGCTGGACGGCGGGCGAGACCAAGGTGGAGTCGAACCTGCCCTTGCCCGACGGCGCGCCGGTGTCGTCCCAGTCGTCCGGATCGGCGACCGCGAGGATGCCCAGGCCCCGGCCGAAGTTGCCGCGGTCCTGCCCGGCCGGGGTCGACCAGGCCCGCTTGGTGTGGAAGGTCCAGCCCTGGAGGCGGGCGGTGCCCTGCGGCATGCCGGGGGCGTTGACCATCGACCAGCCCTGCGGTGCCTGCGGCGTCCAGCCGAGGACGCCGCCGATCGGCTGGAGGGCCCCGGCCAGCGACTCGAAGTCCTCGCCGAGCAGGTGACCGGCCATCACCGGGGCCGTGCGGGCCCCGATCTCGCCGTCGGCGAGGGCGAAGCGGTCACCGGCGAGCGCGCGGGCGGTGACCAGGATCCGGTGGGTGGCGCCGTCCGGAAGCACGGCGGGCGGGGTGACCTCCCACTCGGCGGTGACGGTGGTGCCGGCGGCGAGCGAGGCGGGCGGCGGGGTGACGGCGGTGATCGTCCAGCCGGCCGGTACGGTCGGCTGCGCCTCGATCGCGGTCAGCGCGGCGGTGGCGGTGAACCGGGCGGTGACCCGGGCCGGGCGACCGGGCCGCAGGATCGCCTCGTCGATGGTGGCGGACGCGGCCTTGAGCGTGACGTCCAGGGCGAGCGGGTCGGCGAGGCCCATCGCCGGGTCGGTCACCAGGTGGTCGCCGTCCCACGGGAAGCGCCCGGCGATCCGGCGGCGGAATCCGAGCTCGCCACGGACGCCCACCGCGACGTCGTACCAGCCCTCGGGCCCGACCTTCACGTTGACGGTCTTGTCGTCCCCGGCCGCGACCCGCACCTCACGCAGTCCGTCGCGGTAGGCGAGGTCGCCGACCAGGAAGGTCTGGGCGGTGCGCGAGCGGTTGATCACGTCCACCTCCAGCACCTTGCCGTTCTGCTCCTCGGAGAGCGAGATCTCGTACACCGAGGCGGCGTCCCCGCGCAGGTGCCAGAGTGCGCCGTTCGGGCCGTGCACCCGCAGGTCGTAGCCCTCGGGGCCGACCGTCCAGACGTCGGAGATCCGGCTCCTGGCACCCACGGTGTAGTGGCGCGGCGCGGTGCCGGGCGCCGGATAGACGGCGAAGACGGCACCCTGGCGGCCCTGGTTGATGAAGTCGACGGTCAGCTCGTTGCCCTTGAGCTTCGGCTTGACCAGCAGGTTGTACGGGCTGATCCGGGCGGTGCGGGTACCGCGCTGCTGCTGCGGGAACGCCTGCGGGGCGGGCACGGTGGGCGCGGGCAGCTTGCCGGCGTCGACGACCTTCTGCCGGTTGCCGCTGGTGTCGGGCAGCTGGGGCCAGACCGGGTCACGGCCGGAGAAGTCGAAGACGTCGGTGAGGTCGCCGGTGACGGTGCGCCGCCACGGGCTGATGTTGGGCTCCTCGACGCCGAAGCGCTGCTCCAGCAGGCGCAGCACCGAGGTGTGGTCGTAGACCGTGGAGTCGACCACGCCACCGCGCGTCCACGGCGAGACCACGATCATCGGGACGCGCACGCCCAGGCCCATCGGGTACGGGCCGGAGACCACGCTCTCTCCCGCGGGGAGCGTGTCGGACCAGCCGAGCGAGCCGTCGGCGGCCTTCACCCGGTACCTGCCGTCCTGGCCGACCACCCGGTGGTAGGTCGAGCCGCCCTTGGCGACCCGGACCACGACCTCGCCGTCCACCGGGACGGTCGACTTGCCGCGCCCGGTGGCCAGCGGGGGGACGGGCGGCAGCTGGTGGTCGAAGAAGCCGCCGTGCTCGTCGTAGTTGAGGATGAAGACGGTCTTCTCCCACACCTCCGGCTTGGCGGCCAGCGCGGCGAGCAGCCGGGCCGTCAGGTGTTCGCCGTTCGGCGGGGCGTAGTTGGCGTGCTCGGAGAGCGCGGCGGGCGCGATCAGCCAGGAGACCTGCGGCAGCTGGTCGGCCTGGATGTCGGCGGTGAACGCCTCGACCAGGGCGTCACCCATCGCGAAGGGGTCGTTCTTCTTCGCCGGGTCGCCGACCGCCCGCATGCCGCGCTCGTAGAGCGGCTCGCCCGGCTTGGCGTTGACGAAAGGGGTGAACCATGCGAGCGCGTTGTCGTCGAAGTTGTCCAGCGCCTGGTAGGTCTTCCAGCTGATCCCGGCCTTCTGCAGCCGCTCGGCGTAGGTGGTCCACTCGTAGCCGCCGGGGATCTCGGTGTTGTCGGTCACCGGGGTGTCCCGCACCGTGCCACCGCTGGTCCCGGTCATCAGGTGTTCGCGGTTGGTGTTGGTGTTGCACTGGACGGACGCGTAGTAGGCGTCACAGGTCGTGAAGACCGAGGCGAGCGCGTTGTAGAAGGGCATGTCGGCGGGCTCGTAGTAGCCCTGGCCGAGCCAGCCGCCGGAGCGGCGGGTGACCGAGCCGTCGGCACGGCCGTCGTTCCAGGCGTTCATCGAGTCGACGAAGCCGAAGGCCGGGGCGCCCTGCTGGTAGGCGTTGGTGTGCGCGGCGTTCATCGGGAACGGCAGCAGGTGGCCCTCCTTGCGGCCCGGGTCGGGCTGGTGGAACACCGAGCGTCCGTTGACCCCGCGCACCGCCGTCCGGTCGCCGAAGCCGCGCACGCCGGACAGGGTGCCGAAGTAGTGGTCGAAGGCGCGGTTCTCCTGCATGAACACCACGACGTGCTGGATGTCCGCCAGCTTGCCGGGGCGGGCCGGTGCGGCCAGCGCCTCGCGCACGCTGAGCGGGAGGGCGGACAGCACGGCGGCCGCCGCCGCGCCGCCGAGCAGGGTGCGGCGCGACAGTTCGGGCATCGGACTCATCGGGGGACGGCTCCTTGATCACGGGTGCTGGGCGTCCGTTCGGCCCAGACCCGTTATGTGTAAGCGCCCGAGATGGACGGAACCGGACCGGTTCGATGGCGCCTCGATGACGGACAGTGAACCCAGAGCTGTACAGACAACTTGGCCGCAGCTGCCGCCGACCTCACCCTCGATCCGCCAAGAACAGCTGGCAGCTGACCGAGTACGCCGGCCGCCCAGCCCCGCGCGGCCTGCAGCATCTGCTGTCGCGAAGTCGCTGGGACGCGGACGAGATCCGGGACGACCTGCAAGCGTCGTCCGCGCCCGGATCCAGCTCAGTGGCCCGATCGTCCTGGTCTGGGGCAACATCCACCTCCACCGGCTCACCGTCTTCCACCTGCCCACCTGCCCACCTACGCACCAAGCAGATCCAGTGCCCCCGAGACCTCGTCGACGGCTGCCTCGTAGGCACCGGCCGGCTGATCATGAACGGATGGCCGACTTCAACCATTCCTGACGTTTGTCGGGGAGCCTCGGCGGGCAATCCCGTAGGGCATCGAACGGAGCTTGGGGGGAAATGATCAACGAGAACAGGAACGAGATCAATAACAGCAACATTCACAACGCCGCTCAGTTTGGCTCCGTGAGCGGAGACGTCAATATCTGGAATCAATCATCGAACAATGGGAATTATCTCCGCGCCTACCACATGACTGTCAAGCTGCTGCGTGATTTCGTGCACCTGGTCGTGGGACCGAACCGCGAAATTCTCACCGGGGTGGACCATATCGACTTCGCCCAGCTTCACCGGATGCGCCGTGAGCTGGAGCTCTTCGGGCAGGACTTTCGCTCGTTTGCCCCGGATCCCATATTTGAACTCTACAACCAGGCGTACGCGGCAGTTGGCAACCTGCTTGAGCTGGAACCGCTCTTTTCCGGAAGTCCGGACTATCGGCGAAATATTGTGGTGCCGACTGTCACGACTCTGACACTGGGAATCGGCCAGATCGCCGAGAAGCTCGCGAATTCAGCCGAGGGGAGTGCGGGGTAAACTGACGCTACGGAAATTGAATGCGTGATGTCGGGACTGGTGTGGCCCGCCGTCCATGATCAGCCCGGCCTGGGTGCGGCCCCCGTCTATCAGGTGCGGTCGGTACTGGAAGCGCGAACGTACGTCCTGGCCGAGGAGTGGCGCGGTGGAGACTGGCCCGCGTCGGGCGGCAGGAATGCTCAACTCGAACGCCGCAGCACAGTCTTCATTACTGCCGACGGTTTCCTCGAATTCCTCGAATGCGATCTCGCGGTGGGCGACTGCGTCGTGTTCGACGGCGCGCTCACCCCCCACGGTCGGACGGCCCTCGGTGCCGGGGAGAGCGTCATCCTCGTCAGCTTCGGCTTCCGGGCGCGCGACGCCCACCCGAGCGCCCGAGGGATTCTTGACGGGGCCCGGACACCCCGGAAGCAGAAGGTAGTTGACGAACCGTCGGTCCGCGCCGACCCGGTCGTGAACAACCCTTGACGAGGCATGTGGTCTGTGGAAATCTCTCGGCAGGTCCAGTCCAATGATCTTTCCGCGGGGGAGAAGATCGGACCGCCTGACGCATCAGGGGGGAACCTGGGAGTCGGGTCGGCCTTGCTCCGGCGGCCTGCCGTCCGGCCCGAGGGGCGGGCCGGACCCATGCGGCGGCCGCGCCGTCCACCGGACCGCCACGTGGCGGCAGAACCGTGCGGACAGGAGCCCACAGCCCCGCCTCCGTCTCCCGAATCGAGCCCGCCATGTCCCGCTCCCCCGCCGTGTCCGGCCCGTCCTCCGCTCCGGAGGAGCCCGCGAGAGCGGAATCGCCGACCCGCCCCGGGCGCCCCGCGTCCCCCGCCCAGCACGGCATCTGGCTGGCCAGCCGGCGGATCACCGTCCCCGAGGCCTTCCACCTCGCCCTGCGGTTCCGGTTCGACCGGTCCGACCGGATCGACACCGCCGCCCTGGCGCGGGCCGTCGCCGCCACCGTCACCCGCCACCCCGCGCTCTCGGCGGCCCTGGCCGAGCAGGGCGGACTCGTCCGGCTGGTCCCCGCCGGGCGGCCGCCCGCCCTCACCGTCGTCGACGCCACGGCCGACACCGGCGAGGCGTTCGCCAAGCGGCTGGCCGAGGAACTCGCCCTCCCCTTCGATCTCGCGGCCGGACCGCTGGCCCGCTTCACCCTGCACCGACGGCCCGACGGGGCGGCCGACCTGCTGGTGGTGGGCCACCACGCGGTGTTCGACGGCCACTCCAAAGACGTGCTGGCGGCCGACCTCGCCGCCGCCTACGCCGCCGCGCGCACGGGCGAAGCGCCCGCCACCGGCTCCCCCGCCATCCAGGACGATCTGCCCGCCGATCCCGCCCTCGTCCGCCGGGCCGCCGAGTTCCACGGCCCGCGCTGGGCCGCGGCCACCGACCCGGTGCTGCCGCACGGCCCTCGGGCCACCACCGACGCCGGGCGGGGCGAGGCCGTCACCTGGCGGCTCGACGGCCCCGGCCGCACCGCTCTGGTGGACGCCGCGCGCGACTGCGGGGTCACCGTCTTCGAGTTCCTGCTCGCCGCCCTGCACGGCCTGCTGCACCGCTACGGCGGTGAGGCCGTGCCGGTCGCCGTCCCGTTCTCCACCCGGCGTCCGGAGCAGCGTGACGAGATCGGCCTCTTCGTCAACGAGCTGCCGGTGTACGCCCCGGCCGGTACCGGCGAGGAGAGCTCCTTCGCTCAGTACGCACGGGCCGTCCGGGCCGAGGTCCGGCTGGTCTCGGCCCACCGCGCCGTCCCGTTCGGCGCGGCCGTTCCCGGGCTCACCCCCCGGGTCGGCCTCGCGCCGGTGTCGTTCGGCTACCGCCGCCGCACCACCGTCGACCCGGTCTTCCCGGGCACCGCCACCTGGGTCGACTGGACGGTGTTCCAGCACGTCTCCCGCAACACGCTCCACCTCCAGGCGGTCGAGGACACCGAGGCCGTCAGCTTCTCCCTCCAGTACGATCCGGCCGTCCTCGCGCCGGCCGGCGCCCGGCGGATCGCCGGCCACCTCACCACCCTGCTCGCCGCCGCGACGGCCGACCCGGGAACGGCCCTGGCCGCCCTGCCGCTGCTCGACGAGGCCGAGGAACGCCTCGTCACCACCGACTGGAACGCCACCGCCCACGCCTACCCCGCCGACCGGACGGTGCTCGGCCTGGTCCGTGAGCGCGCCGCGGCCACGCCGGAGGCCCTGGCGGTGGTAGCCGGTGCGCAACGCCTGACGTACCGGGACCTCCTGCGGCGCGCCGACCGGCTGGCCGGCGCGCTGGCTGCGGCCGGCGTGGGCCGGGGCGACCTGGTCGGCCTGCACCTGAGCCGCACCGCCGACCTGCCGACCGCGCTGCTCGCCGTGCACGCCGTCGGCGCCGGCTACCTGCCGCTCGACCCCGGCTACCCGGCCGAGCGGCTCGCCCTCGTCCTGGCCGACTCCGGCGCCGCGCTGCTGCTGGCCGACCGCGAGCCCGCCCCCGAGGTGGCGGCCGCGGCCCCGGCGCTGCTGCGGCTCGCCGAAGTGGTGGACGGAACGGCGGGCGAGGCAGAGGCCGAGGCGTCCGGAGAGGGCCCGTCGACGGACCGCCCCACCGCACCGGGCCGGCTCGCCTACGTGCTCTACACCTCCGGCTCCACCGGCCGCCCCAAGGGCGTCGAGGTCGGCCACCGGGCGCTGGTCAACCTGCTTTGCGCCTTCGCCGACCGGCTCGGCTCCGGCCCCCGGGACGTCTGGCTCGGTCTCACCTCCCTCTCGTTCGACATCTCCGCGCTCGAACTGCTGCTTCCGCTGGTCACCGGCGGCCGGCTGGTACTGGCCCCGGACGGCCTCGCCGTGGACGGCCCGGGCCTGCGCGCCCTGGTCGAACGCGAGGGCGTCACCCACATCCAGGCCACCCCCTCGGGCTGGCGGGTGCTGCTCGGCGCCGGGCCGCTGCCGCCCGGCCTGACCGCCCTGGTCGGCGGGGAGGCGCTGCCGCTGCCGCTGGCCCGGGACCTGCGGGCGGGCACCGAGCGCCTGTTCAACGTGTACGGGCCGACCGAGGCCACCATCTGGTCGACCTGCGCCGAGGTCCCGGCCTCGCCGGAGGCCGTCCGGATCGGCCGGCCGATCGCCAACACCCGCGCCCACGTGCTGGACCGGCGGCGCCGGCTGCTCCCCGTCGGCGTGCCGGGCGAGCTGTATCTCGGCGGCGACGGGATCGCGGAGGGCTACCTGGGCCGCCCCGGGCTGACCGCCGAACGCTTCGTCGACGACCCCTTCGGCGCGCCCGGCGACCGGCTCTACCGCACCGGCGACCTCGTGGCCTGGACCGCCGACGGCGAACTGGAGTTCCTCGGCCGGCTCGACGACCAGGTCAAGATCCGCGGCCACCGGATCGAACTCGGCGAGATCGAGTCGGCGCTGCTGGCGCACCCGGAGGTCGCCGAGGCCGCCGCCGCCGTCCGCCGGGAGGACGACGGGGAGCCGTTCGTGGCCGGCTACCTCGTCCCCGCACCCGGGGCCGCCGCGCCCGACGGGGCCGAGCTGCGCGCCTTCCTCCAGCGGGTGCTGCCGGCCGCCGCGATACCCCAGCGCTTCTCGGTGCTCGACCGGCTGCCGCTGACGCCGAACGGCAAACTGGACCGCCGCGCGCTGCCCGTCCCGCCGCGCCCGGTCGACGCCGCGGCCGCCGACGTGACCGGGCAGCCGGAACGCGACGAGGTGCTCACCGCCGTGCTCGGAGTCTGGGCCGACGTGCTCGGACTGCCCGACCTGGCCCCCGAGGACGACCTGTTCGAACTCGGCGGCCACTCCCTGACGATCATCCAGATCACCGCCAGGATCCGCGACCTGCTCGGCGTCGAGCTCGACTTCGACGTCTTCTTCGCGACCCCCACCCCGGTCGGCATCGCCGCGGCCGTCCGCGACCTGCGCTGACGCGCCCGGTCGGCGCGGTGCAGCGCGCCGCCCCGCCCGCCCCGCGGCGGATCCGCCCCCAAGGGCACCGCCACCTCCGACGTGCGCCGAAATGGACTACCGATGACCGACATCCAGGACCCCGCGGCCGGGCTCTCCGCGACCAAGCGCGCCCTGCTCGCCCAGCGGCTGCGTACGGCCTCGGCTCCCGCCAGAACCGTGCCCACCCGACCGCCCGGCACCGCCCCGCCGCTCTCCAGCGGCCAGGAACGGCTCTGGTTCATGGACCAGTTCGCCCCGCGCTCCACCGCCTTCACCCTGGCGCCGGCCCGCCGGCTGCGCGGACCGCTCGACCGGGACGCGCTGGACGCCGCCCTCACCGACCTGGTCGCGCGGCACGAGGCGCTGCGGATGACCTTCCCGAGCACCCCCGAGGGCACCGCCGAGGTCCGCGTCGCCGAACCCGCCCCGTGCGCGGCCCGGTTCGTCGACGCCGCCGCCGATCCGGACCCGGCCGGACGCGCCGCCGGCGAGCTCGGCGCCCTGGTGGCCGAACCGTTCGACCTGGCCGAGGGGCCGCTGGTGCGCGCCCTGCTGGTCCGCACCGCGCCCGACGAGCACGTGCTCGCGCTGGTCATCCACCACATCGTCAGCGACGGCTGGTCCCTGGACATCCTCAACCGGGAGCTGGACGCGCTCTACACCCGGCACGCCGACGGCACCCCGGACGGCCTGGCCGCCCCCGCCGTCCGCTTCGGCGACTACGCCCACTGGCAGCGCGAACGCCTGACCGGCAGCGCGCTGGCCGCCTCCCGCGCGTACTGGCGGACCGAACTGCGGGACGTCCCCGCCCTCGAACTGCCCACCGACCGCCCGCGACCGCCGGTGCTGACCTTCGACGGGGCCGCGCTGGAGTTCCACTGGGGCGCGGAACTCGGCAGCGGCGTCAACGGGTTGGCCAGATCCGCCAACGCGTCGGCGTACATGGTGCTGATGGCCGCGCTGCAGACCCTGCTCGGCCGGCACGCGGGCCGGCGGGACTTCGCCGTCGGCTCGGCGGTCGCGGGCCGGCTCCACCGCGAACTGGAGGACGTCGTCGGCCTGTTCGTCAACATGCTGCCGATCCGGGCCCGGCTGGAGGGCGATCCGACCTTCACCGAGCTGCTCGGCCGGGTCCGCGAGACCACCCTCGACGCGTACACCCACCAGGAGGTGCCGTTCGAGCAGATGGTGGCCGATCTGGAGATCGAGCGCGACGTCAGCCGGTCGGCCGTCTTCCAGGTCGGCTTCGCCTTCCAGAACTACGGCGACCGCAGCGCGGGCACCCACGCCAACGGTGCCGGCACCGGCACCAGCGGGCTCATCGGCGAGAGCTTCGGGCATGAGGCCGCCACCACCCGCACCGACCTCGCGCTCTACATGCGGGAGAAGTCCGACGGCGGCCTGTACGGCCTGCTCACCTATCGCACCGACCTCTTCGACGCCGCGACCGTCCGGCGGCTGGTCGAGCGGTTCGAACTGCTCGTGGCCGCGGCCGTGGCCGATCCGGCGCGCCCGGTCTCCCGGTTGCCGCTGCTCACCCCCGGCGAACGGCGGGACGTCCTGGAGGGCTGGGCGGCCGGGCCGCCGCTGCCCGATGCCGGCACCGCACCGGACACCCTGACGGCCCTGCTCGCCGCCACCGCGCAGGCCCATCCGGAACGCCCGGCCGTGGTCTTCGAGGACCGCACGGTCCGGTACCGGGAGCTCGAACAGCGGGCCACCGGCCTGGCCCGCCGGCTGCGGGCGCTCGGCGTGCGGCCCGACGACCGGGTCGCGGTCTGCCTGGAACAGTCCCCCGAGCTGGCGATGGCCCTGGTCGGCGTACTGAAGGCGGGCGGCGCCTACCTTCCGCTGGACCCGGAGCAGCCGCCCGCCCGGCTCGCCCGGCTGGTGGCCGACGCCGGCGCCCGGGTGCTGCTCACCGACGCGGCGCTGCGGGAGCGCTTCCCCGGGTACACCGGCACCGAGCTGCTGCTCGACACGGACCCCCTCGACGCCGATCCCCTCGCCCCGGCCCCGGAACCGCTCGACGAGGCCTCCGGCCCGGACCACCTGGCGTACGTGATCTACACCTCGGGCTCGACCAGCGCGCCCAAGGGCGTCGCCGTCCAGCACCGGCAGATCCTCAACTACCTGGCCGGCGTCCGGGAACGGCTGCGGATCGAACCCGGCGCGGCGTACGGGCTGCTGCAGTCGCTGTCCTTCGACTTCAGCATCACGATGCTCTACCTCGCGCTGAGCACCGGCGGCCGGGTCCACCTCCTCCCGCGCCGGATCGCCGGCGCCGAACTGGCCGAGCAGGTCGAGGCACTGGAACTCGACTACCTCAAGATGACGCCCTCCCACCTGGCCGCGCTCGGCGCCGACGCCCCGCTGGAGCGGCTGCTGCCGCGCCGGGCGCTGGTGCTCGGCGGCGAGGCCTCGGCCTGGCCGTGGGCCGCCGGGCTCGCCGCCCTCGGCCGCTGCGCCGTGTTCAACCACTACGGCCCCACCGAGGCGACCGTCGGCGTCACCGTCCACGAGGTCACCGCCGGCACGGCCGACACGGCCGGCACGGGGAGCACGGGGAGCACGCCCATCGGCACCCCGCTGGCCGGCGCCCGCTGCCACGTCCTCGACGAGGCGCTGCAGCCCGTGCCGCCCGGCGTCACCGGCGAGTTGTACCTGGGCGGCGACCGCCTCGCGCGCGGCTACCTGGGCCGCCCGGAGCTCACCGCCGAGCGCTTCGTCGACGACCCCTTCGGCGCGCCCGGCGACCGGCTCTACCGCACCGGCGACCTCGCCCGCTGGCGGCCCGACGGCACCCTCGACTACCTGGGGCGCGCCGACGACCAGATCAAGGTGCGCGGCTACCGGGTGGAGCCCGGCGAGATCGAGGCCGCCCTCACCGCCCTGCCCGGCATCACCCAGGCCGTCGTCCTGGCCCGTGGCGAGGGACTGCGGCAGGCCCTGGTCGGCTACCTCGAACACCCGGGGGGCGGTCCCGCCCCGGCCCCCGCCGAACTGCGCGAGGCCCTCGCCGACGTCCTGCCCGACTACATGGTGCCGGCCCGTTTCGTGGTGCTCGACCGGCTGCCCCTGCTGGCCCACGGCAAGGTCGACCGCCGGTCGCTGCCCGAGCCCGAGGAGCCCACCGGCCGCGGCGAGTACGTCGAACCGCGGGGCGAGGCCGAGCAGTTCCTCGCCGAACTCTGGACCGAGCTCCTGGCCGTCCCCCGGGTCGGTGCCCTGGACGACTTCTTCGAACTCGGCGGCCACTCCCTGCTCGCCACCCAGGTGGTCGCCCGGCTGCGCCGGTCCTTCCCCGAACTCCCCACCCCCGTCGGGGTGATGGACCTCTTCAAGTACCCCACCGTCCGGCGCCTCGCCGCCCTGCTCAGCGACCCGGACGCCGACCGGGGACCTCGCCGGCTGCTGCACCGCCTCACCCCGGCCGGCCGCCGGACCACCGCCAGCATCGTGTGCACCCCTTACGGCGGCGGCAGCGCACTCATCTACAAGCCGCTCGCCGACGCGCTGCCCACCGACTGGGCACTGCACTCGCTCGCCGTCCCCGGCCACGAGCTGGGCGAGGAGGCGATGGACATCGACGAGGTGGCCGCCGTCTGCGCGCAGGAGATCGTCGACACCGTGGAGGGGCGGATCGTCCTCTACGGCCACTGCGGCGTCGGGGTCCGGCTGGCCGTGGAGATCGCCCGCCGGGTCGAGGCGGCCGGACGCGAGGTCGAGGCCGTCCACCTCGGCGGGATCTTCCCGTTCGCCCGGCCGCGCGGGCGCGGCGCCGCGGTCGGCGAGCGGTGGGCGCGGATCGCCGACCGCCTGCGCAGCGACCAGGGCATGGTCAACGCCCTGGCGGCGGCCGGTCTGGACACCGACGAGGTCGGCACCGAACAACTGCGCCTGATGGTCAGGAACCGCCGGACCGGCACCAAGGAGGCCGAGCAGTACTTCACCCGGCTCTTCGAGAGCGAGGACGGCCGGATCGCCGCGCCGGTGATCGCGGTCTGCGGCGACCGGGACCCGGCCACCGAGTTCTACCAGGAGCGCTACCGCGAGTGGCACCGGCTCAGCGACACCACCGGCGTGGTGGTGCTCGACGAGGCCGGCCACTTCTACCTCAAGTACCGGGCCGCCGAACTCGCCGAGATCCTGACCACCGTGCACCGCTCGGTGGCGGCCCGGCAGGAGGTGCGGCACCAGTGGGCCGAGGGCGCCACCTGGTGGCTGGCAGGCCTCTCCCGGGACGACGCGGAGCAGCCCGCGGACGCCCCTCGCACCGCGCACGCCCCTCGCACCACGGACGCCCCTCGTACCGCGGACACCCCGGTGGTGGCGCGTCCGACCATGCGGCGGTTCCTCGGGGTCGCCGCCGGCCAGCAGATCTCCGTGATCGGCTCGGCGCTCACCGAGTTCGCCCTCCCGGTCTGGATCTACCTGACCACCGGTTCGCTCGCCCAGTTCGGCCTGCTGGCCGCCTGCGGTCTGGTGCCCGGCATCCTGGCGGCGCCGATCGCCGGCGCCGTCGTGGACCGGGGCGACCGGCGCCGGATCATGCTGTACGGGGACGTGGCGGCCGGCCTGACCCAGGCGGTGATGCTGCTGCTGTACCTGACCGGCAGCCTGGCGATCTGGCACGCCTACGTCCTGATCGCGGTGCTCTCCGCGGCACTCACCTTCCAGCGGCTGGCCTGGAACTCGGCCGTCCCGCAACTCGTACCGAAACGCTTCCTCGGCCGGGCCAACGGCATCGTCCAGATGGCCTTCGGGCTGGCCCAGTTCCTGGTACCGCTGTTCGCGGTCGGTCTGCTCGCCGCGCTCGGCCTCGGCGGCATCCTCGCCCTCGACGTCGCCAGCTACGTGGTGGCCACCGGGGTCACCCTGGCCGTGCGCTTCCCGGACGTGATGGCCGCCCAGCGGCGGGAGAGCGTCGCCGCCGAGATCCGGGCCGGGTTCCGGCGCGCGCTCGGCAGCCGGCACTTCCGCGCGATGCTGCTGTTCTTCGCCGTCCTCAACGTCTTCCTCTCGCCGCTGTTCCTGCTCACCACCCCCCTGGTGCTCTCCTTCGCCCCGCTCGCGGCGGCCGGGTGGGTCGCCGTCGCGGCCGGTCTGGGCGCCGTGCTGGGCGGTCTGACCCTGCTCGTCTGGGGCGGGCCTCGGCGGCTGCGGCTGCGCGGCGTCCTGTTCGCCACCCTCGGACTGGCCGCCGCCTGCCTGGTGACCGGGCTGCGGCCCTCGGTCGTCCCGGTCGCGCTCGGCGCCTTCGGCATGGCCTACGGGCTGGCCCTGGTCAACGGCGTCTACGCGACGATCGTCCAGACCAAGGTCCCGCTGCGCTTCCACGGCCGGGTGATCGCGGTGAACACCATGGTCGCCTGGTCCACCCTGCCGGTCGGCTTCGCCGTGGTGGCGCCGCTCGGCCCGCGCCTGGTCCAGCCGCTGGTCGACGAGGACGGCGCGCTCGCCGGCACCGTCGGCCGGCTGATCGGCACCGGCGAGGGGCGCGGCATCGGCCTGCTCTACCTGCTGTTCGGCCTGGCCATGGCCCTGCTCGTGCTGGCCTGCCTGGCCGTCCCCGCGCTGCGCCACTTCGACCGCGACGTCCCCGACGCCGAACCCGACGACCTGGTCGGCCTCGCCGCCCTGACGGAGCGCGCCGCCACCCCCGCCGCACCCGCGACCACCCCGCCCGCACCCGCCGCAACCCCGCCCGCACCCACCACCGCCGCGCCGGCCGCCACCCCACCCGCGCGCCGTACCGGAACCGAGGCCGCCGCCCGATGACCACCACCGACCCCACCGACCCCACCGCACCGGCCGCACAGTCCGGATCGACCGGATCGACCGGCCCCGCCCGGACCGCCGAAGCCGTCCACCCGCTCACCGAGGAGCAGCGGCGCCTCTGGTTCCTGCAGCAGCTGAACCCCGCCGACACCGGCTTCACCATGTACCTCTGCCGCCGCTGGAGCGGCCCGCTCGACCGGGACGCGCTGCGCGGGGCGCTCGACCGGCTGACGGCCCGCCACGAGACCCTGCGCACCCGCTTCGCCCTGGTCGGCGAGGCGCCGGTCCAGCTGGTCGAACCGCCGGCACCCGTCCCGCTCACCGTGGTCGAGCTGGCGCCCGGTGCGGGCGAGCGCGACTTCACCGAGGCCTGCCGGCCGGCGGTCAACGCGCCGTTCGACCTCGCCGAGCGCCCGCCGTTGCGCGCCGTGCTGATCTCCTCCGGGCCGGACGAGCACGCACTGGCCGTGGTGGTGCACCACATCGTCTCCGACGGCTGGTCGTTCGGGATCCTCTGGCGCGAACTGCTCGCCCTGTACCGGGAGGAGACCGGTGAGGCGCCGGCCGGCCTGGCACCGCTCACCCTCCGGTACGGCGACATCGCCCGGGCCGAGCAGGAGCGCGCGGCGGCCG
Organism: Kitasatospora sp. NPDC050463; assembly: GCF_040655255.1. Taxonomy (NCBI): domain Bacteria; kingdom Bacillati; phylum Actinomycetota; class Actinomycetes; order Kitasatosporales; family Streptomycetaceae; genus Kitasatospora; species Kitasatospora sp. NPDC050463. The sequence goes on along the minus strand of NZ_JBFAJO010000040.1, from coordinate 15,429 downwards.
GCGGCGCCGAGGCGGCGTTCCGCTACTGGGCCGAGAAGCTGGCCGGCACCGGCCGGCTGCGGCTGCCGCTGGACCACCCCCGGCCGGCCGACGCGCGGCACCCCGCCGGGTTCGCCGCGGTCGAGCTGGGCCCCGGGCTCACCACGGCCCTGGACGGCCTGGCCCGGCGGGAGCGCTGCACCCCGTTCATGGTGCTGCTGGCCGCCTACCAGTGCGTACTGGCCCGCTGGACCGGCACCGGGGACTTCCTGGTGGGCACCCCGCTGGCGGGGCGGACCGAGGCCGCCCAGGAGGCGCTGGTCGGCTACTTCGCCCGCACCGGGGTGATCCGCGCCGACCTCTCCGGGGAGCCGGACTTCCGCACGGTGCTGCACCGGGTCCGGACGGCCACCCTGGGCGCGCTGAGCCATCAGGAGGTACCGGTCGAGCGGCTCGCCGCCCACCTGGGCCTGCCCGCCGAGGGCGGCGCGGCGCCGCTCTACCAGGCGGTGTTCGTCCACCAGAGCCAGTACGACCTGGCCGGCGGCGACGGCGGGGCGGCGCTGCCGGCCGGGGTGCGCACCGCCTCGATGGACTCCGGCTTCGAGCGGGCCAAGACCGATCTACTGCTGGACAGTTGGCGGACCGCCGGCGGCGGGCTGACGCTCTCCTTCACCTTCGACCGGGAGGTGTTCGACGAGGCCACCGTGGCGGGGCTCGGCGCACGGTGCCGGGCGCTGCTGGCCGCCGTGGTCGAGGACGTCACGCTGCCGCTGCACGGGGACTGGCTGCTCGGGCCGCGGGAGCGGGCCGACCTGCTCGCGCTCGGCGCCGGGCCGGTGCCCGGTCCGGCGCACCCGGTGCTGTCGCGCTTCGCCGAGCGGGTCGCCGCCGCCCCCGGCGCGCCGGCCCTGGAGTGCGCCGCCCGCACCCTCAGCTACGCCGAACTCGACCGGCTCTCGGACGAGTTGTCCGACCGGCTCGGCCCGGTCCGCGAGCAGCTGGTCGCGGTGCGTATCGCGCCGTCCTTCGACCTGGTGATCGCCCTGCTGGCGGTCTGGAAGGCCGGGGCCGGCTATCTGCCGCTCGACCCGGCCCACCCCGAGGAGCGGCGGCAGCTGATGCTCCGCGAGTCGGGCGCCGTGCTGCTGCTGACCGACGAGGACGGCGGGGGACTGCGGATCGTCGCGGCCGCCGCCCCCTCCCCCGGCGACGAGCGTGCCGGCCTCGCCTACGTCCTCTACACCTCCGGCTCCACCGGCACGCCCAAGGCGGTGGCCGTCGACCACGCGGCCCTCGCCGCCCGGGTCGACTGGATGGCCGGGCCGGACGGCTACCGGCTCGCCCCCGGTGACCGGATCGTCCAGTTCGCCTCGATCGGCTTCGACACCCACGCCGAGGAGCTGTGGCCGGCCCTCGTCACCGGTGCCTGCGTCGTCCTGCTGCCCGGCGGCGGGCGCACGCTGCCCGAGCTGCTGCACGGGCCGCAGGGGGCGACCGTCACCGTGCTCGACCTGCCGACCGCCTACTGGGAGGAACTGGTCGCGCTCGACGACCGGACCCTGTGGCCGGCCGCCCTGCGGCTGGTGGTCCTCGGCGGCTCCGAGGCCCGCCCCGCCGCCGTCGCCCGCTGGCGGGAGCAGCACGGCGACAGCGTCCGGCTGGTCAACACCTACGGCCCGACCGAAGCCACCGTGATCGTCACCGCCACCGACCTCGACGCCACCGACGCCCGCCGGCGCCCACCGCTCGGCCGCCCGCTGCCCGGCGTGCGGCTCTACGTCCTCGACGAGCGCGGCGCCCTCCTCCCCCGCGGCTCCGAGGGCGAGCTGCACATCGGCGGCACCGGCCTGGCCCGCGGCTACCTGGGCCGCTCCGACCTCACCGACGCCGCCTTCCGCCCCGACCCGTTCACCGGCCCCGGCGGCCGGCTGTACCGCACCGGCGACCGGGCCCGCTGGCGCACCGACGGACAACTGGAGTACCTGGGCCGTACCGACGAGCAGATCAAGCTGCGCGGCTACCGGATCGAGCCGGCCGAGATCGAGGCCGCCCTGACCGGCAACCCGGAGGTGAGCCGGGCGGCGGCGGTCGTCCTCGCCGGCCGTCGCCTGGTCGCCTACGCCGTCCCCTCCCCCGGCGCCGAACCCACACCGGCCGCGCTGCGCGAACACCTGGCCCGGTGCCTGCCCGCCTACCTCGTCCCGGACACCGTCGTCCTGCTCGACCGGCTGCCCCTGACCCTCAACGGCAAGCTCGACACCGCCGCCCTCCCCACCCCGGACCGGGCCAGCACGGCCGCGTACCTGCCGCCGCGCACCGACGCCGAACGACTCGTCACCGACCTCTGGCAGGAGGTTCTCGGCGTGCCCCGGGTCGGGGTCCTCGACGACTTCTTCGCCCTCGGCGGAGACTCCCTCCTGGTGACCCGCGTAGTCGCCCGCATCCGCGCCGGCGTCGGCCTGGACGTCCCCATCCGCGACGCCTTCGAGCGCTCCACCGCAGCCGCCCTGGCCGCCCGCGTCGAGGAACTGCTGATCGCCGAGATCGAGGCCCTGAGCGACGACGAGGCCGCCGACCGGCTCACCGGCTGACCGCCCGTCACCTGCCGTGCTCCTCCCGGCTCCGGGGCTCTTCCCCCGGAGCCGGAACGGGCCGAAGTCCTCGGAAGCCCGTCGCCGCGGCCCGTGCCGCCGGGTACGACGCCCCGGTGCACGGCGCGGGCCCCGGGGCCGCCGCTCCGCTACGGGGCCGGGGTGGCGGCCGCGACCGGGGGGCCGGTGAGGAGGGTGCCGGTGTCGGAGTAGGGCCAGCCGTTGGGCACACAGCCGTGCAGGCCCTTGATCTGCTGCATCATCACCGGTGCCGGCTCGCCCGGGCCGGGGCAGTCGACGTGGCCGAGGCCGAGGACGTGGCCGACCTCGTGGTTGACGGCGAGCGCGTGGTACAGCTCGGGCTGACCGGTGTAGAACTCCGTCAGCTCGGTCCAGCGCTTGACGTTGACGACCACCTGGTGGCCCACCCCGCAGTTCACCCAGCCGCCGGTGTCCAGCCCGTACTGGCCGCAGATCCGGTCGGTGGTCTCCGGGGTGGCCAGGTAGACGGTGAAGTCCACCGGATCGGAGGGCACGCGTTGGAACGACCGGGTGCCGTCGGCGGCCCAGCCGTGCCGGACGTCGCCGAGGACGGCGTCGACCTGGGCGGCGAACTGCTCGGGGCTCTCCTTGAGCCCCTTCTCGGCGCGCACCTTGTAGCGCAGGAGCTGCTCGCCGGTGCCGAAGCGCGCGGACCCGCCGGGAGCCGTGGTGAACGCCTCCGCCAACGGCTTCGGCCCCTTGGCGGCGGCCGGGCTCCACGGGTGCCACCACAGCAGACCTGCGGTCAGGGCTCCGACCACCACCACCGCGAGCGCAGCCGTCCAGGCCGTCCGCGGCCGGAGTCCGGCCAGGGCCCTCATCGGCCGCTCCCCGGACGGCGCGCGGGCCAGGGCACCCTGGACCTCGGGAGGACGGCGGTGACTGGGCGAAGGCGGTCCGGGGCCTGGGTCGACATGATGGTGCGGCACTCCTGTACAGGGGACGAACGTATGCACGATTCTGCAGGAAGGAACGGACCCCGACGGACCACCGGTTCAGCCGCCCGTCCTGACGGGTGCCGGAACCGGGTCCCGGTACCCGCCCTACTCAGACCCCCGCCGCCGCCGCGAGGCGGGTCTCCAGCGCGTCGGCCAGCCCCGCGACGGTCTCCGGGGCGAAGGCGTGCTCGTTGTAGCGCAGCCAGCAGACCAGCCCGCCGTCCGGCTGCTCGACGGCCGCCAGCTCCGGCACGTGCCGGTCCCCGCCCGGCATCGGGTACGGGACGTTCGTGCTGCGCGGAAGCTCCCAGGCGGTGCAGGCCAGCCCCGGCAGCTGGGCCGGGGCGCTCCAGCTCTCGTAGCGGAGCCAGGCGGCGAACGGCACCCGGGGGCTGAACTCGGCGAACGGATAGAGCTGGTGGTCCAGCGCAGCCGTCGAGGCGTCCCGGACCCGGGCGAGCAGCTCGGCGAAACCGGGCGCGCCCGCGGCGTCGATCCGCAGCAGCAGCGACTGGACGAAGCAGCCGACGGCCCGCTCCGCCGACGGCTCGGTCCGGCCCGGCACCGGGGTCATCAGCACCAGGTCGGACTGGCCGCTGCGGTCCGCCAGCAGGCCCAGCCAGAGCGCCGCGAGCGCCTGGAACGGAGTCGCTCCCGCCCCGGCCGCCCGGGCCCGCAGGGCCTGCGCCCGCTCCGCCGGAACGGCCAGCCGGTGGGCCGCGCTCAGTACGACCTCGGTGTCCCGCCGCCCCGGGAAGGGCTCCACCGCCTGCGGCGCACCCGCCAGGGTGCGGGCGAAGTGGGCCCGGGACGCCGCCCAGTGGGCGTTCGACCAGGCGACGAGCTCCCGGTACTCCCGCCCGGGCCGGGGCGCGGGCGCCGACCGGCCGCGCCGCAGCGCCGAGTAGAGCACGCCCAGCTCGCGCAGCAGCACCCCGACCGACCAGCCGTCGGCGACCATGTGGTGCACCGCGAGCAGCACGGCGTGGTCGTCGGGGCCCCGGGTGACCACGGCGAGGCGGGTCATCGGCCCCTCGGCGACATCGGTCAGCCGGTCCCGGACGGCGACCAGCCGGGCGGAGACCTCGTCGTCGCTCTCGCCCGGCGCCTCGGCGAACACCGTCTCCTCGTACGGTTCGCCGTCGACCACGGCGCGACGGATCCCCGGCTGCCGGGCGTCCGGCACCGGGACGAACCTCGTCCGCAGCGCCGGGTGGCGACGCACCACCTCGTGCAGCGCCTCGGCCAGCAGATCGGTGCGCAGCGGCTCGGTGACCCGGAACATCACCGCGACCGAGCCGACGTTGCGGCCCTCGGCCTCGGCCGTCCAGCGCAGGAAGTTCTCCTGCTGGGAGGTGAGCGGGAGGTCGTGCGGCTGGGCGCGCAGCTCTCGGAGGAAGTCCGAGACCTCCTCGCCGGCGGCCGGCCCGGCCGGCCCGGCCGTGGGCGGCGCCTCCTTGAGCCAGGCGGCCTGGGCACGCAGCGAGGGCCGTTCGAAGACCAGGGCGGTGCTCGCCGTGACGCCGAACTCGGCGGAGATCGCGGAGGCCAGCTGGACGGCTCGGAAGGAGTCCCCGCCGAGGGCGAAGAACTCGTCCTCCACGGCGTGGACCGGGCGGCCCAGCACGCGCCGCCAGAGTCCGGCCAGCGCGACCTCGCGGTCGGTGGCCGGCGGGGTTCCGGGGGCGGCCGGACGGTCGGCCGCTTCGGCGAACCGGGCCCGCAGTTCGTGCTTGAGCACCTTTCCGCTGGGGTTGCGCGGCAGCCGGTCGGTGACCAGGATCCGGACGGGCAGTTCACCGCGCCCGAGCCGGGCGCTCAGGAAGAGCCGCAGCTCGTCGAGGTCCAGGCCGTCGGCGGCGGGCACCACGGCGGCGACCGGCACCGCGCCCATCACGGGGTGCGGGACGCCGAGCGCCGCAGCGTCCGCGACCTGCGGATGGGCGTGCAGGACGTCCTCGATCCGCAGCGTGGAGACCTTCAGCGCGCCGGACTTGATGAGGTCGCTCTCCCGGTCTACCAGGTACAGGTAGCCGTCGGCGTCGAGCCGGCCGAGGTCTCCCATCCGCACCCAGCCGTCGCGGAACACCGCCGCCGACTCGGCGGGCCCGGCCACGTAGCCGCGCGGCGGGCCGGGTTGGCGCAGCCAGACCTCGCCGACGGCGCCGGGCTCCACCGTGCGCCCGTCGGCGTCGAGCAGCCGCAGGTCGACCGGGTTGGCCGGGCGGCCGACCGAGCCCGGGCGGCGGGCGTCCACGACGGCCGATATCTGGGCCGGCGAGGACTCGGCGGAGGTGTAGGTGTTGACGACGGTCGCGGTGGGGAGCGCGGCGGTGAGCGCCGTCGCGACCGGGGCGGGCAGCGCGGCCGCCGAGGAACTGACCAGCAGCACGCTGCCGAGGTCCCGGCGGCGGGCCACACCCGAGTTCAGCAGTTCCACGGCCATCGAGGGCACCAGGAAGACGGTGCCCACCCGGTGTTCCTCGACGACGCGGCCGAACTCCTCGGCGTCGAAGCGCGGCAGACAGATCGTCGCGGGCGCGGCGACCAGCGCGTTGACCAGGACGACCTGCGCCGCGTTGGTGCCGATCGGGAAGGCGTGCACGGCGTGCGCCGAGTGGGCGTACGGGCGCGGCCGCGGGTCGAGCCGCTGGCCCGCGGTGAGACTGGCGTGCGCGGCGTGCACCCCCTTGGGTGCCCCCGTGGTGCCGGAGGTGCCGATCACCTGGGCGAGGTCCTCGGGGCGGGGCCGGTGCGGTGGCTCGTCGGGGGTGTCGGCCACCGCCTCCAGCGCGGCGAGCCGCAGGCAGGGCACGCCGAGCCCGGCTCCCCGGGGGTCGTCCGCCGCGGCGGCCAGCGCCAGCCGGACCGCACTCGCCGACGCGAGCCGCGCGGTGTCCTCCCGGCCGAGGTCCTCGCGGATCACCACCCCCGCGGCGCCCGCGTAGTGCACGGCGAGGAAGGCCACCGCGTACTCGTCCCACGCGCGGTCGGGGAACAGCAGCAGGACGCGCTCCCCGGGGCGGACCCCTGCCCGGGCGAGCCCGTGGGCGGCGCGGACGGCGCGCTCACGCCACCGGCGGTAGTCGAGCGGAGCACCGCCGGGGACGATCAGGGCGGTCCGGTCGGGGTGCCGGGCCGCCCGGTCGTCCAGCAGATCGGGCAGGGTGAGCGGGGCGCTGACGGTGGATCGGGTGCTGATGACGACTCCCGGAAAGGGCCGGACAGGGACTGCGGCCGATCGGCCGAACGGGTGACTGGTCCAGACCGTAGCGGCAGTGCGGCCGGCCCGCCAGAGCCGTCCGGCCACCGACCGGCGCGACCGGCGGACCACCCGCCGACGCCTCCCCGCAGGCGGGAGTTCGACGACGGACGTTGGGCCACTCGGCGGGCATCAGGGGTGTCACGCCGTCATCTCCCGCGCACCGCAGGGTCGTGCGCCCTAGCGTGACCACCCGCAGGCCGCCATCGGAGGGAGAGCCGTGCCGAGACCACGCCGCCGGGCCGCACTCGTCCTGGTCCAGCTGCTGACCCTGGCGCTCGCCGCCTGCGGCAGCGGCCCCGACGACGGCAGCGGACCGGTGACCCTCGACTGGTACAACTTCCCCGACGACTCCGGCGCCCTCCAGCAGGCCGCCGACTCCTGCGGCCGGGCCTCCGGCGGCCGCTACTCGATCCGCTACGACAAGTTGCCGCGCACCGCCGACGGCCAGCGCCAGCAGTTGGTCCGCCGGCTCGCCGCACACGACGCCGGCGTGGACATCATGGGCCTGGACGTCACCTGGGCGCCCGAGTTCGCCGAGGCCGGCTGGATCCGCGAGTGGACCGGCGCGGCGAAGGAACAGGCCGGCGCCGACACCCTGGCCGCCGCCCTGAAGACGGCCACCTGGAAGGACCGGCTGTACGCCGTCCCGTACAACTCCAACACCCAACTGCTCTGGTACCGCGACGACCTGGTGCCCGCCCCGCCGCGCACCTGGGCCGAGATGCTCGGGATGGCGGGCGAGCTGGCCAAGGCCGGCAAGCCGCACTTCGTCGAGGTCCAGGGCGCCCAGTACGAGGGCCTGACGGTCTGGTTCAACACCCTGGTGACCAGCGCCGGCGGCTCGGTGCTCACCCCCGACGCCACCGCGCCCTCGCTCGGCCCGCCCGCCGTCGCCGCCGCCGGCGTCATCCGGGACCTCGCCCGCTCGCCCGCCGCCGACCCCTCGCTCTCCAACCAGATGGAGGACCAGAACCGGCTGGCGATGGAGTCCGGCACGGCCGCCTTCGAGCTCAACTACCCCTTCGTCTACCCCGCCATGAAGGCCGACCGGCCCGAACTGTTCCCGCACTTCCGCTGGGCGCCCTACCCCGCCGTCCTCCCGGACCGCCCGGCGAGCGTGACCATCGGCGGGATCGACCTCGCGGTCGGCGCCTACAGCCGGCACCCCGAACTGGCCCAGGAGGCCACCCTCTGCCTGCGCAACCGCGACAACCAGCTGACCAACGCGCTCAAGGGCGGCCTGCCGCCCTCGCTGCGCGGCCTCTACACCGCCGCCGAACTCACCGACAGCTACCCGTTCGCCGCCGATGTGCTGGCGGCGCTGGACTCCGCCTCCGTCCGGCCGCAGACGCCCGCCTACCAGAACGTCTCGATCGCGATCTCGCACGCGCTCTCCCCGCCGTCGGCCGTCCAGCCGGAGAGCACCGTCTCCGCGCTGAGCGGGCAGCTCAGGGACGCGCTCGGCTCGAAGGGGCTGATCCCGTGACCAGGCCGCCCACCCTCCCCGGGACGGCCCCGAAGGGCCTGTCCGAGGGCTCCCGGCAGGAGCGCCGGCTCGGCTGGCTGCTCTGCGCCCCGGCCGTGCTGGTGATGACCGCCGTGACGGCCTACCCGGTCGGCTACGCCGTCTACCTCTCCCTCCAGCGCTACGACCTGCGCTTCCCCCAGCAGGCGACGTTCGTCTGGTTCGGCAACTACGCCGCCGTGCTCACCTCCCCGTTCTGGTGGCAGGCGCTCTGGGTGACGGTGCTGATCACCACCGTCTCGGTGGCCGTCGAGCTGGTGTTGGGGCTCGCCCTGGCGCTGGTGATGCACCGGGCGGTGTTCGGCCGGGGCGCGGTGCGCACCGCCGTCCTGGTGCCGTACGGGATCGTCACCGTGGTCGCCGCCTACTCCTGGCAGTACGCCTGGACGCCCGGCACCGGCTACCTCGCCGCGCTGCTGCCCGCGGGCAGCGCCCCGCTCACCGACCACTGGCAGGCGATCGGACTGATCATCCTGGCCGAGGTGTGGAAGACCACGCCCTTCATGGCGCTCCTGCTGCTGGCCGGCCTGGCCCTCGTCCCCGAGGAGACCGTCCGGGCCGCGATGGTGGACGGCGCGACGTTCGGCCAGCGGCTCCGGCTGGTGATCCTGCCGCTGATGAAGCCGGCCGTCCTGGTCGCCCTGCTCTTCCGGACCCTCGACGCGTTCCGGGTCTTCGACAACATCTACGTGCTGACCGGCGGCTCCAACAACACCGGCTCGGTGTCGATCCTCGGCTACGACAACCTCTTCACCGCGCTCAACCTGGGCATCGGCTCGGCGATCTCGGTGCTGATCTTCCTCTGCGTGGCGGCGATCGCGCTGGTCTTCGTCAAGCTGTTCGGCGCCTCCGCGCCCGGCGGCGGGGCGGAGGGCCGGTGACCTCCCGACAGACCCGCACGGCGGCCAGCTGGGGCGTCGTCAACCTGCTGGTGGTGCTCTACGCGCTGTTCCCGGTCTGGTGGATCGCCGCGCTCTCCTTCAAGGACCCGAGCACGCTCGACGACGGCGACTTCGTCCCGCGCAAGTGGACGCTGGAGAACTACCGCGGCATCACAGACCTCGGACTTCACCCGGGCCCTGCTCAACTCGATCGGCATCGCCGTCATCGCCACCACCGTGGCGGTGCTGCTCGGCACCATGGCCGCCTACGCGGTGGCCCGGCTGCGCTTCCCGGGCAAACGGCTGCTGATCGGGATGTCGCTGCTGATCGCGATGTTCCCGCCGATCTCGCTCGTCTCCCCGCTGTTCAACATCGAGCGGGTGCTCGGCCTCTTCGACACCTGGGCGGGCCTGATCATCCCGTACATGACGTTCTCCCTGCCGCTGGCCATCTACACCCTGTCGGCGTTCTTCCGGGAGATCCCGTGGGACCTGGAGAAGGCCGCGAAGGTGGACGGGGCGACGCCCGCGCAGGCGTTCCGGCTGGTGATCGCGCCGCTGGCGGCGCCGGGGGTGTTCACCACAGGGATCCTGGTCTTCATCTTCTGCTGGAACGACTTCCTGTTCGCCATCTCGCTGACCTCCACCAACGCCGCGCGGACCGTCCCGGCCGCGATCGCGTTCTTCACCGGCAGCTCGCAGTTCCAGCAGCCCACCGGCTCGATCGCGGCCGCCGCGGTGGTGATCACGGTGCCGATCGTGGTGTTCGTGCTGCTGTTCCAGCGCCGCATCGTGGCCGGCCTCACCGCCGGCGCCGTCAAGGGCTGATGCCACGAAGCGCGGTTCGACGCAGCGTGGTTCCACCGAGCACGTCCAAGGAAGGCAGGCAGGGCATGGCCGAGATCGTCCTCGACGGGATCACCAAGCGCTATCCGGACGGCGCGGTCGCCGTCCACGGCATCGACCTGACCGTCGCGGACGGCGAGTTCGTGATCCTGGTCGGCCCCTCGGGCTGCGGGAAGTCCACCACCCTCAACATGATCGCGGGCCTGGAGGACATCACCGAGGGCACCCTGCGGATCGGCGGCCAGGTGGTCAACGACCGCGCGCCCAAGGACCGGGACATCGCCATGGTGTTCCAGAGCTACGCGCTCTACCCGCACATGAGCGTGCGCGAGAACATGGGCTTCGCCCTGCGCCTGGCGAAGACCGACAAGGCGGTGATCACCGCCAAGGTCGAGGAGGCCGCCCGGATCCTCGACCTCACCGAACACCTGGACCGCCGCCCCGCCCACCTCTCCGGCGGCCAGCGCCAGCGGGTCGCGATGGGCCGGGCGATCGTCCGCGACCCCAAGGCCTTCCTGATGGACGAGCCGCTCTCCAACCTCGACGCCAAGCTCCGGGTGCAGATGCGCACCCAGATCTCCCGCCTCCAGCGCCGGCTCGGCACCACCACCGTCTACGTCACGCACGACCAGGTCGAGGCGATGACGCTCGGTGACCGGGTGGTGGTGCTGCGCGGCGGCGTCGTCCAGCAGGTCGGCGCCCCGCAGCAGCTCTACGACGAGCCGGTGAACCTCTTCGTCGCGGGGTTCATCGGCTCACCGGGGATGAACTTCCTGGACGCCACGCTGGAACGGGGGATGCTGCGCACCGCGCTGGCCGACCTGCCGGTGGGTGACCGGCTCCGGCAACGGCTGGCCGCCGCCGACGCACCGCGCGAGGTGGTCGTCGGCCTGCGGCCCGAGCACTTCGAGGACGCGGCCCTCGTGGAGCACCCGCAGGGCGGCCGAACGGCCACGGTGGGCGTCGAGGTGCTGGAGTCGGTCGGTTCGGACGTCTTCGTGCACTTCACGGTGGCGGGCCAGCGGCCCGTTCCGGGCGCGCTGGAGGAGTTGGCCGCGCGGCAGCGGGACGTCGGCGCCGCCGCGCAGGGGCGGGAGGTGGTGGCCCGGATCGGCACCGACACGCGGGCCGCCGAGGGCGGCCCGCTGGAGTTGTGGATCGACACCGACCGCCTGCACGTGTTCGACCCGGTCACCGGGGCCGCCCTCAGCCACGCCGACACCTGAGCGGTGGGGACCAGGCGCGGACGGGGCGGGGACGGGGCGGCGACCGGGCGGCGGCGGCCGTCGACGTGCCTGAGCGCGGGATCCGGGCGACCATGGGGAAACGCGCCTCGAAAGGTGGAATGCGATGTTCCAGCTCCTGTGGATTCTGCTCATCGGTTTCGTGCTGGGCGTGCTGGCCAAGCTGATCCTGCGCGGCCCGCAGGCGATCCCCTGGTGGCTGACGATGCTGCTCGGCGCCGCCGGGGCCTTGCTGGGCAACGCAGTGGCCGGCTGGGTCGGCGTGCGGCACACCTCGGGCATCGACTGGATCCGCCATGTGCTCCAGCTCGCCTTCGCCGTCGGCCTGGTCGCCCTCGTCGCCCCCGCCTGGAGCAGGTCCCATCCCACCCGGTAGCACCCGCTGGTGCCGCCGGCTCCCCGGGGGCCGGCGGCGGGCGGTGGGACCGGACACGTACGACCGCGGCTAGACTCGCCCGACCGAAGTGGACACCTGTCCGGTCGGGTGCGGGCGCCGGCGGCGCGGTACCGGCCGGGGATCGCGCGAGGAACAGAACATGGTCGAGGCCTCCCCCAAGGTCGTTGTCGTCGTACCCACGTACAACGAGCGGGAGAACCTGCCGGTCCTCGCGGGGCTGCTCGCGGACCTGAAGCTGCCCGGTCTGCGCCTGCTGGTGGTCGACGACAACTCCCCGGACGGCACCGGCGACGTCGCGGACAAGCTCGCGGCGGATGCGCCCGGCCGCGTCGGCGTGCTGCACCGCACCGAGAAGGACGGACTCGGCCGGGCCTACGTCGCGGGCATGACCCGGGCCCTGGCGGAGGGCGCCGACGTGGTGGTCCAGATGGACGCCGACCTGTCGCACCCGGCCTCGGTGCTCCCGGTCATGGTGGAGACGCTGCTGGCCGACGACGACACCGCCGTGGTGCTGGGCTCGCGCTACGTGCCGGGCGGCTCGACCGCCGAGGAGTGGCCGTGGCACCGCAAGGCGCTGTCGGCCTGGGCGAACTTCTACGTCAACACCATCCTCGGCCTCGGGGTCAGGGACGCCACCGCCGGGTTCAAGGCCTGGCGGGCGGAGGCCCTGCGGGCCATCGACCTGCCCTCGGTGCACAGCAACGGGTACTCGTTCCAGGTCGAGCTGAACTACCGCGCCGTCCAGCGGGGACTGCGGATCCGCGAGGTGCCGATCCGCTTCGAGGAGCGGGTCGAGGGCACCTCGAAGATGAGCCTCGGGGTGCAGGTCGAGTCGGCGCTGGCACCGTGGAAGCTGCTGCGCGAGCAGCGCCGCCGGCCGTAGCACCTTCGCCCGCGGTGGGCCGGACGAGCGGCTCTTTCGAGTGCCGGTGAGCCGGATCGGCGGTGTGAGCGGCCCGGGCGGGGAAAGAAGGGCGGCATGGCCCTTCTCCCGGAGTCCTTCGCCACCACGCTGCGCCGCGGTGCCCGCGAGCCCTTCGTCGTCCAGACGGTGCGGGCCACGGTGGCCGCCACCCTCTCGTACGCGGTGGCGACGCAGCTGAGCAGTGAGCCGGCCCCGCTGACCGCGCCGCTGACGGCGCTGCTGGTCGTCCAGGTCACCGTCTACTCGACGCTGACCACCAGCATCCGGCGGGTGAACTCGGTGGTCGTCGGGGTGCTGATCGCGATCGGTTTCAGCTCGGTCGTCGGGCTCTCCTGGTGGAGCCTGGGCCTGATCATCCTGGCCTCGCTGACCGTCGGGCGGTTCGTCCGGGTGGACGAGTTCGTCCAGGAGGTGGCGATCAGCGCGATGCTCATCCTGGGAGTCAGCCAGGTGACCTCGCAGGCCTGGGACCGCGTGCTGGAAACGCTGATCGGCGCCACCGTCGGACTGCTGTTCAATCTGCTGTTCGCCGCGCCGGTCTGGGTGGACACGGCCGGCGAGTCGATCGAGGACCTCGCCCGCCGGGCCCGGCACCTGTTGCTCGGCATCGCCGAGGAGCTCGGCCGGCCCACCCCCGTGGAGCGCGTGGCCGAACGACTGCACGAGGCCCGCCGACTCGACCAGGCCATCGCGGACGTCGACGGGGCGCTGCGCCAGGCCGAGGACAGTCTGCGGCTCAACCCCCGGATCAGCGAGGGGCTGCTCTCCCGGCTGGTGCTGCGGACCGGCCTGGACACGCTGGAGATCTGCGTGGTGGTGATCCGGGTGCTGGCCCGCTCGCTCACCGACCTGGCCAAGCGGCGGGGCCCGGAGGAGCGGCTCTTCCCGGCCGACGTGGCGATCGCGCTGGAGGAGCTGCTGGGCCACCTCGGCGGGGCGCTGGTGAGCTTCGCGGTGCTGGTCACCACCCAGGTGAGCAGCAACGCCGAGGAGGCCGAACGGCGGCTGACGGCCGAGCTGGCGGCCGCCTGGGCCAGCCGGGAGAACGTCGCCCAGCTGCTGCTGCTCCGGGTGCAGGAGCACCCGGAGGCCTGGCAGCTGCACGGAGCGCTGCTGGCCGAGGTGGACCGGATCCTCGACGAGCTCGATCTGGAGCACCGCAGCCGGCGCCTGATGGAGGAGCTGGACCGTGCGTCGGTGGCGAACCGGGAGCGGTTCTCCCGGTTCGCCCGGCTACGCCGGCTGGCCAGGGGCGAGCGGCTGAACCCCGCCCGGCTGCGCCGGCGCCGCCGACGGCCGGGCAAGCAGCCGGCCTGAGGCCCGGCCGCCCCGACCGTCAGGGCATCGACCAGGGTTCCTGCGGGAGCGGGCGGCCGGTCTCCAGGTAGGTCTTCAGATTGGAGAGGACGGCCGACCAGCCGGCGGTGGAGTCGGCGGACTCGGCCTCGTCGGCGAGGTTGTCGTGGGTGACGGTGAGCCGGGTGAGGTCCAGGTGGCCGGCGAGCTCGAAGGTGACCCGGGACGGACCGGCCGGACGCTGCTCGTCCGGTCCGGCCCAGGTGGTGACGAGGCGGTGCGGGCGTTCGACGGCCTCGACCGTGCCCACCACGTCGGCGATGCCGGAGGCGTCGGTGCGCCGGTGCTCCCAGGGCGCGCCCGGCAGCCAGGTGGAGACGTTGCGGTGGCCCCAGTAGACCGCGGACTCGTCGGCGTTGGTGAGGGCGTGCCAGACCTGCTCGGGCGTGGCATGGAGGTAGAGGGTGCAGCGGACGGCGGGGACGGTCATGGGATCAGCCCCGGGCGGCGTCGAGGAGCGGCTGGATCTCGATCTTCTGCATCCGCAGCATCGCCGCGGTGACCCGGCCGACCTTGGCCTGGTCCGGGTCGGCGATCAGCTCGGTCAGGACGCGGGGGACGATCTGCCAGGAGAGCCCGTAGCGGTCCTTGAGCCAGCCGCACGGACCGCCCTCACCGCCGTCGGCGGTGAGCTTCGCCCAGAGCTCGTCGACCTCCTGCTGGTCGGCGCAGTCGACCTGGAGCGAGATCGCCTCGGTGAAGTGGAACATCGGGCCGCCGTTGAGGGCGACGAAGCCCTGGCCGGCGAGTTCGAAGGCGACGGTCATGACCGTGCCCGTCTCGCCCGGGCCCTCCTCGGGGTAGTGGGTGACGGTGGTGATCCGGGAGTCGGCGAAGACCGAGGTGTAGAAGCGGGCGGCCTCTTCGGCCTGGTGGTCGAACCAGAGGAAGGTGGTGATCTTCTGCATGGCCCGACGCTAGCCGCCGGGCCCGGCCGGGCGGCCGAGCCACGGCCGGAGGTCACCGGTTCGGCGCCCCCGACCGTCTCGTCCGCCCGGGCCCCGGACGCCGGGTCAGTGCACCCAGCCCGCGTACCGCTGGGTGAAGCGCAGGCCGGTGCCGGCCGTCACGACGACGTCGTAGCGGCCCTGCTTGTCCAGCGGCCAGCCGAGGTTGACCTGCTTGCCGGGCTTGACCCAGACCGTCTGCGCTGCTCAGATCGGCCGTCACGATCGGCACGCCGATGTCGTTCTGGCCGTCCTGGCCGTCGCGGACGACGGTGCCGGCGAAGCGGCGGACGAAGCCGTCGGGGCCGTGGACGGTGAAGTCGTAACGGCCGTGGGTCGCGGCGGCGTCCCAGGTGTAACTGCGGGTGGCGCCGGGGGTGACGGTGAACGGGGTGCCGGCGAAGGCGTACACGATGTTGGGGTAGACGGTGTAGGGGAAGGCGACCGTGCCGTCGTTGCTCAGGGTGCAGGTGATCAGGCCGGTGGTGCG